>JABDPL010000073.1 GCA_013042825.1 Flavobacteriaceae bacterium
GATCATGATCTCTTTTCGATCGGGTCCGGCATCAACATGGCAATGTGCACAAACCTGATTACACATATAACCCACATTAATTTGAAGAATTTCTAATTTCCCAGGCCTTAAGGGGAACTGGTTGACCTCTGCTATCTTATCCTTGAATTTCGGCAACTCACCATTTTGAAAGATTCCGTTTGACAGTATCTCAAGCTGACGCTCTGCTTCGGCCAGTTCGCTATGTCGCTTATGTAGTGATTTGGCGATCATTTACATCTCGAGTTTATTCACTTTATTCATCATTTGGACACCGTGCACCAGTGAAGCACCCCCCCGTATGGCACCAGCTACATGCAAGGCCTCCATCATTTCTTCCTTGGTAATACCGCGTTGCAGTCCGTCACCTGTATAGGCATCGATACAATATGGGCATTGAATCGTGTGGGCAACCGCAAGTGCGATAAGGGATTTTTCCCTGGCCGTGAGCTTGCCTTCCTGAAATACCGAATTATAATATTCAAAAAATTTAGCACCTAATTCTTTATTCCAATCGGAGATATTTCCAAACTTCTTTAAGTCCTTGGGATCATAATAGGTCTTCTGCATGAGACGCCTTTTAAAATTAAGACGTGAAGTTAGCCATTTGATTACAAAGATGAGGAACGAAAAAATGTTAATTAATTATTATCGGAATGTTAATCTTTGATAACAGCACCTCATCATTTTGAGATTAATGGAGACAACACATCACCAGAATCACAACATAGCTGCAACATTTGGAAAAGCATTAAGGGATTGGATTAATTTCATTTTTTCAATTTTTCATTGAATAATTGTGGAATTCAGAAAATCACCACCTAAAAATTGGAAAAAATCCAAAAAATCCTACATTTTAACACTGCTGTATATGTAATGTTCAGGTAAAAAAAAGGGTTTTTATTACTAGAAGTGCTAATTTAGTTCTTCTTTTTGGTGCATTCTGCACGCTGAAAGATTCATTCCCCGATCTGTTACAACCGCAATATAAAATATTGATATAAAAGTGACTTGATATGAGAAAAGTTTTATTAGTCTTTCTAAGCCTCTCCTTATTAACCAATATCCTGGCCCAGGATCAGGTATCCGTCGTTCAGGATGAGAATGGATGGACATTAGTGGTTAATGGTGAGAATTTTATGATGAACGGTATGAATTGGGATTATATTCCAATTGGCACGAATACCGTCAATGCTAATTTTTGGGGCCAGCCAGATGATATTATAAAGGCGGGGCTTCATGGAGAAATGATGCTGTTAAAGAACATGGGTGTAAATGTCATTCGTCAATATACAGGGGTTCCCGCAAGATGGATTGAGTATATCTACGAAAATTATGGTATTTACACAATGTTAAACCATTCATTTGGCCGTTACGGCTTGACCATTGATGGGGTTTGGACACCGATCACAGAGTATGACGATCCCAGAACCCAGGAATTCCTGATGACTGAGGTTGAACAATTGGTCAATGATTTTAAAGACACGCCGGGTCTCTTACTCTACTTATTAGGTAATGAGAATAACTATGGATTGTTCTGGCAAGGTGCGGAAACCGAAGATTTTCCGGATGATGAAGGACGGATCCAGTTTATCGGTGAATCGCGAGGACGGCCAATGTATAAGTTAATGAACGAGGCTGCCAAGAAAATGAAATCTATGGACCCCAAACATCCTGTTGCAATTTGTAATGGTGATGTGTTGTTCATTGACATAGTGGCTGAAGAATGTCCGGATATCGATATCTATGGAACGAATACCTACCGCGGGGTTTCTTTTGGCGATATGTTTGATGTAGTCAAGGAAAAAATCGATAAGCCGTTAATGTTTACTGAGTTTGGAGCTGATGCCTTCAATGCCAGGGATAATCAGGAAGACCAGGAATCTCAGGCGTATTATATGGTTGGGAACTGGGAAGAAATATATGCTAACGCTGCCGGTTTAGGAAAAGCCGGAAACTCCATTGGAGGATATACCTTTCAGTTTAGTGATGGCTGGTGGAAATACGGATTTGACGACAGGAAGAACGCCGATGTTCACGACAACAATGCCTCATGGTCAAATGGGGGTTATCCCAGGGACATGGCGGCACCTGGAGATAATAATATGAACGAAGAGTGGTTCGGTATTTGTGCCAAAGGGCCGACGAATGAAAGGGGACTCTATACCTTGTATCCGCGTGCTGCATACTATGCCTTGAAAGAGGCTCACTCATTCGATCCATATGCTGATGGAGCAACACTCGAAGGCCTGACAAATTATTTTGACAGTATTCAATTGATGGAGGCTGTGCTAAAGGCTCGAGGGGATAAGGCCGCTTTGGGGGGAAATGAAACCAGCAAGGTTCGTATCAGTCAAATGAGGGCCGAGTTTACGACCTTTAATACGGGTGGAAAGCTGATTACTACCCCTGATGTAGCAAATCCTGAAGACGATATTTACCCCAATGAGCTTGGATTTGATCATATGCAATCCTATTATATTGGTGTAGAGGGCAACCCAACACCAAATATGACTGCAAATGTCAATATTAATTTCATTGGCAATGTGGCCTTAAACCCTATAGATGAGATCTTTTACGAGAATCAAGGGCGTCCTTTTCCTGTGACAACTCCTAGTGGAGCAGCGGTGATCAGTGATCCGAACAGGGTCAGAATTTACAATGCCTCATACGAATGGAAGGCAAAGCATTTTGATGTCAGAGGATTCTATCGAACAGGCCATTTTCACTGGGGTTATGAGGGAGATTTCTTTGGCCTATATCCTGAGGCGAACTATGGTCCGAACCTGGATATTTACAATGGTGAAATATTGGGAGCTGAGGTTGATCTTAAAGGAGCTTTAGATGGTTTAAAGCTTGCCTTCGGACCACAATTATGGTGGGGCGCCAACCCGGCGGTCCTGGTTAAATATGAGAAAAAACTGGGCGATTTTGATGTTACCGGTATTTTCCAGGAAGACATCGACGATGCTCCGCCCGCGGTAACTTCCGGTGCAATACCGGTTCCAAAAACGAGGAAATTGTCGGTACACGCCAAAACTCATATCGGTAAGTTTGGTGTGGAATTTGGTGGAATCTGGGCAGGACAACCGCTCAATGGACGAGAGTTTCAGGTGGTTCAAGGCGAACCAGGTAATTACCAGGTTCTATTGGACAAGATAAAAATGGAAGATAATTGGGGTGGTAAAGTAAAAATAGTATATGAGGGTGGTCGATTCAATTGGTATGCTCAATATGCACAAATGGGGCTTGTAGCTCAAGGTGGTTTCGACCAGACAAGAACTTTTACGGGATGGACCCTTAAAGATACCGGTAGTAACAATCAGCGCCACTTCTTGACCGGGTTTACATATTTATTCGGTGATTTTCAGATCGCACCGCATTTTATGTGGCAAAAACCAATTGTAGATCCCATACCGAATGATGCGCCGGCACCTGCAAGATTGAGGAATATACAGGATGATCCGTTTGTTGTTCGGGCAAACAGGGAAACCGTGGCAGGGGAGATCTTATTGTCTTACGATCCAACACCAGGAACCTGGATGTATGAATGGGATAATGACAGGTCTGAAGATGCCAAGTTTGCTTTTAACTTAGGCTTTGTCTACCGTCATCATCCAACTACCATGGATGCTGCGATTGGATTCCTTGCTGATCGGTCAACATTTGCATTTCCAAACTCAACTCCTGCAGAAGATCTTTGGGAAGTTAATTCTCGAATAGTGTCTAAACTTACACCTGAATTCGGCCTTATCGGTAACCTCTTCTATGGGAATGGACAGGCCAATGGTAGCGATGAACGACTCATCAAACGCGGTGGCGGTGACCTTAGAGTAATTTTGGATAAGGTAAGAGTGGTCAATACCATTAAATTTAACGACTGGGGTCCTTTTGACTACCATCGTGATTTTAACCTGACATACCCTTTCCAGGCCATGATAGATATTTCAACTAGTGTTGGGAAACCGGACTGGTTTATCTTACCGGATACCAGAATAGGAATTCGTGGAACCTTAAGGACTATGGATGAATTCTCACCGAGATACCTGCCTAATGTGGCAGAGGAATTTGCAGATGCACCCATCATAAGCCCAGTTGGTTTTGACAATGGCTATGAATGGGAGATACGAACTTATGTACATATCAATATAGGTAAATAAAAAAATAATGATGAGAACTGAAAAATTCAAAAGCTTTAAAATCTCCTGCTTATTTGGGTTGATGCTGATCACCCTGGTTAGTTGTGAGAGAGAAATTCTGCCTAATGCTGAGGGTGTCTATTCGAATAATCCTGATGTCTTTATTGATGGTTTCAGTGCTGGCTTAGAGTATTTGCCTTTCGGCGATTCTGACTTTGGTGCATTTAGTGTTGATACCGAAACAAAATTTGATGGACCGGCTTCTATGCGTCTTGATGTCCCCAATGCAGGTGACCCTGCCGGAGCATATGCAGGCGCTATTTTCCCTGATTATGGCGGGCGAAATCTATCTGGCTATGATGCTCTTACATTTTACGCAAAAGCATCTCAAACAGGAACCATCAATGAGATCGGTTTTGGTCAGGATTTTGGAGAGAATAAATATCAGGTGGTTTTGCAAAATCTGTTGTTGAGTACCAATTGGCAAAAATATGTCATTGCTATTCCCGATCCGTCTAAGCTGGAGCAGGAAAGTGGGTTGTTTTGGTATGCAGAAGGACCGGAAAATGGAGTAGGATATTCGTTCTGGATAGACGAATTGAAATTTGAAAAGTTAGGTACAATTGCTCAGCCGAGGCCAGCTATTTTAGAGGGTGAAGATGTCAGTATACAGACATTTATCGGTTCCGATACAGAATTAATCGGACTAACCCAAACCTTTAATTTAGGTACGGGATTGGATCAAACTATTGTAGCCGCACCGGCCTATTTTACATTTAGTTCCTCAAATCCGGGTGTTGCAACCGTAGACGAAGTGGGAAAGGTTTCAATAGTTGGTACGGGAACAGCTGTTATTACGGCATCTTTAGGAGGTGTTGAAGCGGCGGGCTCATTAACTCTGAATTCCTTAGGAGATTTCAGTCCTGCACCTGCACCTCAGCAAGATCCTGCTAACGTAATCTCCATTTTCAGCGATGCCTATGAAAATTATCCGGTAGATTTTTACAACGGTTATTTTGCACCGTTTCAAACTACTCAGGGGCAAGACGATCTGAATATAAATGGTGATAATATTATAAAATATACAGATTTGAACTTTGTTGCGACAGAGTTTAAAAATCCTACTTTGAATGCAACTCAGATGACTCATTTCCATGTGGATATTCAGGTTGAAGATCAAATTGACCCCGGAGATTTTATCAGGATTCAATTGGGTGATTTTGGGGCTGATGCAACGTTCGGAGGAGGAGACGATTCAAGCGGGTCTGTTCAATTCGCCGGTAGTACATTTGTTACATCCCAATGGGTGAGTTTAGATATTCCAATTGGAGATTTTGGACTATCCAGCCTGACGAATATGGCTCAGATCTTCTTTATTTCCGATGCCACAATTTCAACGATTTTAGTAGACAACATGTATTTCTACAAGGAAGTTCTTGAACCATCACCGAATGTTGACGATTCAGGCGCAACTGAAGTTGCCCTGCCAATCGGTTTTGAATCAACGACCTTAAATTATGATTTCCTAGGATTTGAAGGTGCTAATTCTGCGATAGAGGCTAATCCTAATCCCTCAGTCACTGGAATTAACCCAACTGCAATGGTGATGCGATCAGAAAAATCGAACGGGGCTCAATTTTTTGCAGGAACCTTGTTGAATTTGGATTCACCTATTGATTTCAGTAGTTCCCAGAAGTTCAGAATGAAAGTTTATTCACCAAAGATCGGTATACCAATACGTATACGCCTAGAGGATCAGAACAATACTGCGGGGATAGAATTGGATGCTTTTACCACCGCTATAAACGAATGGGAGGAAATGGAATGGGACTTTTCAGGTCTCTATAACCCAGGATTGGATTATGTTCGTATGGTTGTATTTTTCGAATTTGTACCAGGCCTGCCCGGAGATGGAAGCGTTTATTATTTCGATGATATACAAATAGCCGATTAACTAATTTCTTATTTCTGAAACAAAACAAATGAAAATGAAGAATATATATAAACTTAAAAGCACTCTGGGTTCTGGATTAATCATCCTGTTTCTATTAATGTGCTCTCCTTTATTATTTATTAGCTGTAATACTGATGAAACACAAACAGTTGTAAATTTTACAAATCTGGTAATGGCCGAGGAATTTGATGTTGATGGGCCTCCTGATCCTGCCATGTGGAGATATGATATCGGTACAGGTGATAATGGCTGGGGTAATAGCGAACTACAATATTATACCGACATTCCTGACAACATTATTGTTGAAGGCGGTGTGTTGAAGATAACCGCAAGGGAAGACCAATTTGAGGGTTCCATCTACACCTCTGCCAGGATAAATACCCAGGGATTATTTGAACAACAGTACGGACGTATTGAAGCGCGTATGAAATTACCTTGGGGTCAAGGTCTTTGGCCTGCGTTCTGGCTCTTAGGCTCTAATATCGATGAAGTGAGTTGGCCACAATGTGGTGAAATTGATATCATGGAAAATGCGGGATCGCAACCAACGGTAGTAAGCGGAGCTGTACACGGTCCGGGTTATAATGCCGGTGAAGCTGTTACTAAGAAATATGATCTGGTAAATGATCGTTTTGATACTGATTTTCACATCTTCGGTATCGAATGGGGTCCTGGTTATATCAATTATTATGTAGATGATGTGTTGTATAATCAGATCACTCCTGAAGATGTACCCGGAGAATGGGTTTTCGATAATGGTCCCTTCTTCATAATTTTAAATGTGGCCGTAGGAGGAACTTTTGATGGACCACCTAATGAAGACACCGTGTTTCCCCAAACAATGTATGTAGATTATATAAGGATTTATGATTAAAAAATAAGACATACAGCATTCTGAATGGATGGAAACCATCTCAATCTGTAAAAGGAAAACAAAAATGAAAGGTTCGTCTTCGCTTCGATGACGATCCTTTCAAATCTTTGTTCCTATATGATTTCAGCCTTATATCAACCTACCTCACTCTAACAGAACTAAACACTGCGCAACATGTTATCGAGATGCTTGGAATATAAAAGCCAGACCTATGAAATCTGTGAAAACAATTTTTATTGTAGCTTGCGCACTCTTAATAAGTGTCTCCTGTGAACAGGATAAAACCAAAAAAGAAACTCAAAATCAAAAAGGATACAATTTGACGGCGAAGGACATTTTAGGTAAGCCCGAGTATTTGGCCATATCATATGGCGGATACCGTACAAAAACCAGGAACGAGCAACCTACCTTGGAACAGATCAAGGAGGATATAAAAATATTGGCGGCCATGAACATCAAAGTTCTGCGCACCTATAACACTAAACTCAGGCATGCAACTACAGTGCTTGAAGCGATAAGAGAACTCAAGCAGGAGGATCCATCATTCGAGATGTATGTGATGCTTGGGG
>JABDPL010000069.1 GCA_013042825.1 Flavobacteriaceae bacterium
TGTTTATTCGTATCCTTCAGACTTTTTTTGATACTTTCCAGTTCGGCCAGGCGACCTTCAAGGGAAATTATGTTCATCAATCTCGCGTGCTGGTCAACGCTCAACTGGGGAACACCCTGGGTTCGGATTAGCTTGCTGTAATACCTGGTGAATCGCATACACCAAAAATATAAAGCAAAGCATTTGCTGATGGCTCAAGAATGTAGCATCTTGCAGAAAAGTCATACAAGCTTACTCCCTCTGTTTGAATGAAGCCTGGTAATGTTAAGCTCGGACTAAAAGAAAACTGGAAACAATTCAGTTTACTGCTCATCGTCAATGCCTTTGTAGGTGGGATGATCGGGCTGGAGCGTACCATTCTTCCCAAATTGGCCGAGATTGAATTCGGTATTCTGGCCACTTCTGTTATTTTACCCTTCATAATAGTCTTTGGAATAACCAAAGCCCTGACCAATTATTTTACGGGTGCCCTCGCTAACAGATTAGGACGTAAGAAATTGTTGGTGGTGGGCTGGATAATTGCCTTACCTATCCCGTTTATTCTGATGTATGCGCAAAACTGGAGCTGGATCATCTTTGCCAATGTTCTTTTGGGAATCAACCAGGGACTCACCTGGTCAACCACTGTGGTCATGAAGATCGACCTGGTGGGTGAACGACAGCGGGGCTTGGCGATGGGCTTAAACGAATCCTTCGGATATCTTGCAGTTGCATTGGTTGCATTCACCACAGGCTGGATCGCTGCAGAATATGCTATCAGGCCATACCCGTTCTACCAGGGTATTGCCTTTGTAGTGCTAGGCCTTCTTTTGAGCTGGCTGTTTATTCATGATACCGAACATCATGTTGCCACTGAAGCCAGCACAAGTGATGCCCGGAAACTAATTCATGTTTTCCTCGACACAAGCTGGAGAGATCATAACCTGGGTTCAATAACCCAGGCTGGATTTGTCAACAATCTTAATGATGGTATGATCTGGGGAATTTTTCCTGTGATCCTGGCTTCTAAATCCTTCGACCTTAAAACCATTGGCATTATTGTAGCTGTTTATCCTGCAGTTTGGGGTATCGGTCAATTGTTTACCGGGAAATTGTCTGATCACCTGAATAAAAAGGCTATGCTTGTTTTTGGAATGGCACTTCAGGGGCTCGCTATAGTATTGATGTATTGGGCACAATCGTCAATGATATATATTCTGCTTTCAATAGTTCTCGGATTAGGGACAGCCTTGGTATATCCGACCTTCCTGGCAGCGTTAGCCGGATTTACACATCCGCAACAACGTGCGGAAAGCATTGGGGTATTCCGGCTCTGGCGAGACCTGGGATACGCTGTTGGAGCTTTGCTCACCATCGTACTAACGATTTTTATGGAAACAGACAAGACCCTTGTCGCCATAGGCCTGCTTACGGTTTTATCGGCCTTTATTATTTGGATCAGAATGGACAAGTAAGGATTTAATCCTTAAAACCTGCTCGGAATTGATCGTTTTAACAGGGATTAGTCCAGGATCAATTTTGTGGAACCTGATCTGACCTTTACAACTTTATCGATCTTAATACCCGGGTCCGGCTTTCTCGTGGTTTCAATAATCTTAAATTCTGCCAGCCCTGTGGAATCGGTCAATGTCAGTTTTAAATAACCATGATCCCGCATGTTTACATACTTCAAATGTGGGTTGATATCGGAATTCGCGATACGGCCTTCATGCAGCTTTACCGAATCGGTCGGAAACCGTTCGTTTGAATTAGCCGAATTCAGGCTTGTTACACCGAATTCAATGCCTATGGCCCCGTCACCGGTTTTTTCATCGTATTGCTCAAAGGGATCATTTGTTGCTTCAAATGCCCAGGAGCTGTGGGTGTCACCTGTAAGGAACATTACATCTGCAATAGCGTTATCCCTTATGAAATCAACTATCATCTGTTGTTCAACCGGGTATCCGTCCCAGGAATCCATATTAAGACGGAAGCCGCTGTAACCCCAATCCTGGTAAGAAAAGATCACCTGGTTACCGATCAGTTTCCATCGGGCCTTTGACGATTGAAGCTGGTCCTTAAACCACTCAAATTGTTCTTTTCCCAGCATGGTGCGATCAGCATCATCCCTGCTGGGGTCGGTCATACTATCGGCCTGTTTTGTTCGTCCGGCCAGCCGCCCATCAAGCATGATGAGGTCGGCAATACTTCCGAAGTTTATCTTTCGGTAAAGATCCTTTTGTTCCCTGATGGGCATCCATTCGTAATAAACCTGCCGGGCTATGTCGCGCCTGGTCATGTAATCGCCTTCATCCGGTTGGTGGTTTTGAGCACCGTCGGCATAGGCGTTGTTTGTGATCTCGTGATCATCCCAGACGGCAATAAAAGGATGATTCTGATGAGCAGCCCTGAGATCCTGATCAAGCCGGTATTGGGCATATCTCGTCCTGTAATCTTCAAGAGACACGATCTCATGCTTTGGTATATGGATACGGCCGATGCTGGTGTCACCATAACCGCCCTCGCCATGTTCATATATGTAGTCGCCCAGATGCACAACCGCATCTAAAGGTGATTCTTCGGCGATTCGTCCATAGGAATTGAAATAACCCCATTGATAGCTGCTGCAACTAACCACGGCGAATTCCAGAGAATCCCCGTTGACCGGGGTGGTTTTGGTCCTCCCGATAATAGATCTTCCATCCAGGGCTTCAAATCTGAAATAATAAATGGTGTCAGGATCGAGACCGGTTACGTCTACCTTAACCGTATAATCCTTTTCAGGGCCGGTAGTTGTGGAACCACTTTTCATGACATTAAAAAAGGCTGAATCTATGGCGACTTCCCAACTAACATTAACTTCAGGCAGCTGAGTTTCCGGAGTTACTCTCGTCCATATGATCACGGCGTCCTGAAGGGGATCACCCGAGGCCACACCATGATAAAAGGGTTTCAAATCGGTAGTGAACAGCGCAGATGCCAGTTCTTTTAATGGTGGATATTCCTGTTTCTTTTTACAAGCTGTGATAGCGACCAGGAGACAAAGTAATACAAGTTTTTTCATGTGTAAAGATGACCAATTATGTGTATTTAAAAGTTTCGGAATCATTAAATTTTGATCTCTAAATAAACTATCTGACTCGGAAAAACCTAAGCCAGTATGCTCTCGTGGCCGGAGTCTTTTACAAACAGGCAGGAACTGTTGGTTTTATCGGAGATCTCCCTGATGATCTCAAGCTTCAGATTCTCTTCCATTCCGAAGATATTCAGATCGGCAGTAGGTGCTTTGCTCACTATATCCTTAAAACTTCCCACATAAACTTCAATCAGGGTTTTAGGCAGTCGGGCCAGGGTGATCAGTGACTCAAGGAATTCCCTCGCTTTAGCTTCTTCATTTGGATCACGAATAACCGTAATCAATCTGATCTTGGCATTCCAGTTCGTTTTAAGCTTATAGGCGATCAGGGTCGACAGGTCAACATTCCCTATATCCCAGCCAAGGTTCCAGTTTTGCTCCCGGTCTCTTACCCAGACGTTGATCATATTGCGTTGACCGAGCAAGGCCGTTGGATGGGCAAGATAAAGCAGGACACCAATTTCCAACCGTATACACTCACTTATCACCGGGCGTATCTCCAGTTCATAGTTGTCATGGTCCTGAAGATTAAGAAAAACGATATTCGGCCTGAAAAAAGCACCCTTTAAAGCCTGGTTTCCATAGTTAACACCTTTTGCGAATTCGTCGGTGTTTATCACCGTCCATGATGAAAACACACCTTGGTTGCGGAAGGCTTCCGAGAGTTTATCTAGTTCATTCACCAAATGGCTGTTTTCATCGAAAGGTTCAATGCCGAGTAGTTTTATCGATCCCTTTGGCCTGGCTATGTTTCGCATGAACTGAAAATTTCCTTTGGCTCCGTCAATATCCCGAATGGGTACCATCATATTCGGTTTCCAGGCGCGTTGCTGCATGCTTTTCATGCCCCAGGTATGCTTTGCGGCCCATTCAGCAAAAGAGACAAAAAGACCCGAGCGTACATCCTCGAAAGGTGTTTCCAGGTTTTGTTTTGACAAGTAATAATATACAACCAGCACGATGACAATAGTGACCAGGCTCACGGTTGGATTTATAATAAACATGGCAAGAATGGATGTGACCAATCCCATCCAGGGTATCCATCGCCTGATCTTAAATAAGGGCCTGTAGCTGATCAATCCGAGGTTTTGCTCGATTATGACCACGATGTTGATCATGGCATAGGTTACGAGGAAGAACAGTGTAACCAACGGAGCCACGGCATTGATATTCCTGAGCAGCATGGTAAGGAAGATCAAAATCCCCGTTACTATCATGGCATTCCTGGGTTGGCCGTTATGACTCGTCCCGGATAGAAATTTGGAATAGGGTAGAACCCGATGTTCTCCCATAGCATAAAGTATGCGACTTGAACCAACAAGAGATGCCAATGCTGAAGAGAAGGTAGCTCCGAGAATACCGGCGATAATCAACGGGCCGTTGAAGGCTTTTTCTATAATAATATTATAGTTGGTCAATAGTTCCTCTTCTGTTGCTGTGGTCGCCAACCAGTATGCAAGCAACATATAAATTATAAAGCTTACCCCAATCGCCCAAAGGGTTCCAACAGGAATACTTCGTTTCGGATCCTTAAGCTCACCCGACATATTAGCACCGGCCATTATACCGGTCGCCGCTGGAAAGAAAACAGCAAAAACGATCCAGAAATTACTACCGCTGAAGTCATTCTCTGGAGATCCCTTAAATGTTCCCCAGCTTAAAGCCTCGGAGGTCGGAATACTCATGGAGCCCTGGTAAGCAGCCATAACAATAGAGATCAGCGACAATATGATCACCACCATAATAAGATACTGTGTCTTTATAGCAAGATTTGCACTGATATAGGCAATGGTTACAAGTACGGCAAATACTGCAAGATCGACCAGGAAAGGATCGTGATAGGGGAAGATACCCAGCCAGCCTTCCCGGAAACCGAAGATGTACATGGTAACAGCCAGGCCCTGTGAAATATATCGCGGTATACCCAGACTTCCCCCAACTTCCAAGCCGAGTGCCTGAGAAATTATGGCATAAGCCCCGCCGGCGCCTATCCTGATGTTGGTCGTAATGGCCGACATAGAGAGCGCGGTGCAAAGGGTAATCAGGAAAGAGACAATGATAATTAGCCACGCCCCGAGCAAACCTGCGTTACCGACAACCCAGCCCATACGCAGGTACATGATAACACCCAGGATGGTAAGTAAGGTGGGCGTAAATACACCACCGAATGTCCCGAATGTTTTTAGCTTTTGTGATTTCCCGTCCAAGGCGCGGTTGATTAGTACTTACAATATTAATGATTTCGTCAATATGAATTTCAGAAATATGAAATTCTCCGGAACAAAGATTTAATATCATGCATTGGAAATAATCAACTATATTTAATTCAAAATTTATCTTTTCCGAATTGAGTAAAACTATCCTTAAACTTAAGGTCAACAATACAGAGGAACAAGTTGAGATCGATGATCCCAAAACTCCGTTATTATGGATACTCAGGGACTATCTCGGACTGAAGGGGACAAAATTCGGCTGTGGCCTGGCGGCCTGCGGGTCTTGTACCATAATAATTGACGGTGAGGCCATAAGATCCTGTTCATATCCCGCAGATGCGGCTTCAGGAAAATCAATAACCACAATTGAAGGTCTGGGTTCAGAAGAGAATCCACATCCGGTGCAGCAGGCCTGGATAGAGGAGATC
>JABDPL010000077.1 GCA_013042825.1 Flavobacteriaceae bacterium
GGTTAGTGTTAATGTTTGGTTATTAATGAAGGCCCGTTGATCGAAATCTTCGGGCCTTCAGCGTTTTTTAATGTTAAAATTGGTTAAAAACACTTTAGCGGTGAAATAAATTCATGGTTTTTACGTCATATATAGTGTTAAGCATTTTTAGTAAATGTTAATGTTGGTTAATAGCGAAAAAAAAACCGAGACAAACTTCTTAGTCTCGGTTTTTTTTATTCCTAATACCATTTAATCTACCATCGTATAACCACACTTCCCCATGTAAATCCGCTGCCAAATGCAGCGAGAATGACAATGTCGCCGGCTTTGATCTTTCCTTTCTCCCAGGCTTCTGTCAGGGCGATTGGGATTGAAGCAGCCGTTGTATTTCCGTAGGTCATAATATTATTATAAACCTGGTCGTCTGATAATCCGAATTTCCTTTGAATAAATTGAGATATTCGAAGGTTTGCCTGGTGGGGTATCAGCAGGGCGATATCTTCCTTTTGAAGTCCGTTTGCCTGAAGGCCCTCCATAATGGCTTCACTGAATCGTACTACGGCATGCTTAAAAACGAACTGACCATTCATGTAAGGATAATAAGATGTATCATCCGGATCATTCTCTTCCATGATGGCGTCAACCCAGCGACCGGTGCTCGGTCCCAGAAGGGACAATTCCTCGGCATGTTTTCCTTCGGAATGCAAATGCGAAGAGAGAATACCATGCACATCATCCTCACTTCTTGAAACAACCGCGGCTCCAGCACCATCACCAAATATGACCGTGACATGGCGACCCCTTGTCGAACGTTCGAGTCCGCCGGAATGATTCTCACTCCCGATAACCAAAACATTCTTATACATACCCGTACGCACAAACTGGTCGGCAACACTCATGGCATAAATAAATCCAGAGCACTGATTTCTAACATCCAGGGCACCGATTGTAGGCATTTCCAGGTAATCCTGAATGCGTACACCACCACCGGGGAAGTACATATCCGGACTGAGGGTAGCAAAAACGATAAAATCGATATCATCCTTGGTCAGGCCGGCCCGTTCAATAGCTATCCTGGCTGCTTTTGCCCCCATGATAGAGGTTGTATCGTCACTGGTTTCAGGATCGATCCAACGACGCTCTTTAATTCCCGTTCGCTCCTGAATCCATTCGTCACTGGTATCCATCCATTGCGTTAGATCTTCATTGGTGACCACATTCTCGGGCAAATAGTGGCCAAGTCCCGTAATTTTTGATCTGTACATAAAAGTTAGTTTGTCTGAACAAAATTACATACTTAAATTAACATTTCTTCAAAGGCGAAGTTTAAAAAACAACTTAACTTGAGATTTTCGCAATGTTTACCGGCATTAATTGTTAAATATTTTAATTTCAACTGTAGTTTTAATTAAATTCATATTTCATTTTCCCCAAGCTATAATGAACGATTATTGACCTTATACAAAAACATTTTTACACTATGAAAACCCGTATTTTATTTCTTTTCCTACTGAATGTTGCCCTTGTATTTCCACAGGAGAATCTGACGTATCAAAAACCACCCGAAGAAATATTGAAACTGGCCGAAGCACCTCTTGCGCCAAGCTTAAGAATCGACAGTAAAGGAGAGAATATGGTGTTTCTTTCAAGAAGTAAGTACAAGAGTATACAGGAGCTTTCCGAAACTGAGATGCGCCTGGGAGGCCTGAGGATCAATCCAGTTACAAATATTGGAAGCCGAACCACCTATTATAATAATATGGAGGTCCGGGTTGGAAGAGAATCAAAAAATCAAGCCGTAAAGGGTTTGCCTGAGAATCCGAGAATCGCATATGTTAGCTGGTCTCCAGATGAAAAGAAGGTGGCTTTTACCAATACAACTCAAGAAGGCGTTGAGCTCTGGGCGATGGATTTAGCATCTGCAACGGCCACCAGACTTACCGAAGCCTCACTTAATGCCAATGTGAGAAGTCCATATACCTGGTTCAAGGATAGTGAGTTCCTTTTGGTTAAAATGCTACCAGAAGAAAGAAAACCGTTAATCGATGCGAAAGCCGTCGTGCCATCAGGACCCACTGTTTCTGTTAGTGTAGCTGGGGTTAAGGCCCAGAACCGCACCTACCAGGACTTACTAAAAAACAAGAATGACGAACACAATTTTGAGCAACTAGCCCTGTCTGAGTTGTATAAGGTATCCCTTTCCAGACAAGCCACTCTGTGGAAAGATACTGCGATGTATCGCTCGATGTCTTTTTCTCCCAACGGTGCGTTTGTTATGATAACAACCATAGAAAAACCCTTTTCTTATCTCGTCCCTTACCGCAGGTTCCCTAGCAAATCTGTAGTTTACGACACCGATGGAAAATTGATCAAAAAAGTACTGGAGGTTCCGCTGATTGAAGATCTTCCCAAAGGATTCATGTCAACGCGAACCGGTAAACGAGATATGTCCTGGAGAAGTGACAGGCCTGCCACGCTGTACTGGTGCGAAGCTCTTGATGAAGGCGATCCCGCTAAAGAGGTTGAATACCGCGATGAGGTTTTCGAATCAGACGCTCCATTTAATGGAGAGCCCCGATCACTCTTAAAGACCATTCAGAGATTTGCCGGCATTAGCTGGGGATCTGATAATATGGCCGTTGCTTATGATTACTGGTGGAATTCCCGCAATGAAAAGGCATATGCTTTCGATCCTTCCGACATGACCAAATCACCAAAGATTCTCTGGGACAGGAATTACCAGGACCGATATTCTGATCCGGGAAGTTTTGTCACCAGGAAGAACAAATGGGGGAATTATGTCCTGGAACTCGAAAAGGGTTCGGCTTTTTTAAAGGGTGATGGATATTCGGCTGAAGGCAAATTCCCTTTTATTGATAAGATCAATCTCGGGAGCCTTAACAAGGAACGTCTCTACCAGTCGAATATGACCGATAAGCTTGAAAACATATCAGAGGTTCTCAATATCAGGACAGGTGAATTGCTCGTTCGTATTGAATCGAAGAACGAGTATCCGAATTATTATATAAGGAATATTAAAAAACGTATCGGACTTATACCTCTAACCAGTTTTGAGAATCCGTTTAAAAGCATCCAGGATGTGCACAAGGAGGTAATAAATTATAAACGCGACGATGGATTAGACCTTTCGGGCATTCTTTATCTGCCAACAGATTATGAGGAAGGCAACAAATATCCGATGATACTGTGGGCCTATCCGCGAGAGTACAAGGATAAGAACAGTGCGGGACAGAGTACAGCCAATGCAAACCAATTCACCTATCCGTCCTGGGGATCTCCTATATACTGGTTAACAAGAGGCTATGTAGTTTTGAACAATGCGGCATTTCCCATAGTAGGTGAAGGTGACGAAGAACCTAACGATTCATTCCGGCAGCAATTAGTAGCCAACGCAAAAGCAGCTATTGATGCCGTAGACAATTTGGGATATATCGACCGCGCGAGGGTTGCTGTTGGCGGACATTCCTATGGGGCATTTATGACGGCTAACCTTTTAGCGCATTCCAATTTGTTTGCAGCAGGAATTGCGCGAAGCGGTGCATATAATCGCACCCTTACACCATTTGGATTCCAAAGTGAAGAACGCAACTATTGGGAGGCGCCTGAGGTCTATTACACCATGTCACCGTTCATGCATGCTGAAAAAATGAAAACCCCATTGCTACTAATCCATGGTGAAGCCGATAATAACTCAGGCACCTATCCTCTTCAAAGCGAGCGTTACTTCAATGCCTTAAAAGGCCTGGGAGCCCCTGTCAGATTAGTTATGCTTCCCAAGGAAAGTCATGGCTACAGGGCAGAGGAATCGATCATGCATGTTCTGTGGGAACAGGATCAATGGCTGGAAAAACATGTTAAAAACAAGAAAACCGGCACCGAAACCGGGACACATTAATAAAAAACCGCCTGATGGCGGTTTTTTTGTGTCAGTTTGTCACCTTATTGAAATTGGTATTTTTTTTGACCTGTGGAAAGCGATACAGAAATTAAATAAATCATTATGAAAGGACAAATCAATGTTTCGGTTGAGAATATTTTTCCGTTAATTAAAAAATTCCTCTATAGCGATCATGAGATCTTCCTCAGGGAACTTATAAGCAACGCTACTGACGCTACCCTGAAGATTAAACATCTCACTCAGATCGGTGAGACCAAAGTGGAATATGGCGATCCCAAGATAGAAGTAAAGGTCGACAAGGATGCCAAGACCCTTCATGTTATTGATCAGGGTATAGGAATGACAGCAGATGAGGTTAAGAAATATATCAACGAGGTCGCTTTTTCCGGAGCAGAAGAATTTCTGGACAAGTATAAGGACAAGATGGAAGGCAGCGGGATCATAGGTCATTTCGGATTAGGATTTTACTCCTCCTTTATGGTAGCCGATAAGGTAGAGATCCATACCAAATCATACAAAGACGAAGCTGCTGCGCACTGGAGCTGTGACGGATCGCCGGAATTTATCCTGGAAGAGGGAACTCGCGAGCAGCGGGGTACGGAGATCATCCTCCATATAGGAGCGGATGACGTTGAATTTCTTGAAGAAAACCGAATTCGAGAACTCCTGGTAAAATATAATCGCTTTATGCCGGTTCCGATCAAATTCGGAACACGCGAAGAGACAATTCCACTGCCTGACGACGCGCCCGAAGATGCCAAACCTGAGACCAGAACCGTTGATAACATTATCAATAATCCTGAACCAGCCTGGACAAAACAACCCAAGGATCTAAATGATGAGGACTATTTGAACTTTTACCGGGAGTTATACCCAATGCAGTTTGAAGAGCCCTTATTCAATATTCACCTTAATGTCGATTACCCCTTTAACTTAACGGGTATTCTTTATTTTCCAAAACTGTCAAATGACCTGAACCTTCAAAAGGACCGCATACAGTTATTCCAGAACCAGGTATTCATCACCGATAATGTGGAGGACATCGTTCCTGAATTCCTTACCATGTTGCGCGGTGTTATCGATTCACCGGATATCCCGCTGAACGTTTCCAGGAGTTACCTTCAGGCCGACAGTAATGTCAAGAAGATCTCTTCATACATCACCCGCAAGGTTGCAGATAAACTCAAAACCTTATTCAATAATGATCGCGAGGATTTTGAAAAGAAATGGAATGACATCAAGATCGTGATCGAGTATGGCATGCTTTCCGAAGAAAAATTCTTTGAAAAGGCTGATGCTTTTGCACTCTATCCTGACGTTGATGGGAACTATTATACATACGATGAGTTGTATAACAAGATAAAGGCCAAGCAGACCGATAAAGATGATAAACTGGTGATCCTTTATGCCTCTGATACCGACAAGCAGCACAGCTATATAGCAGCTGCCAGGGACAAAGGCTATGAGGTGTTACTGCTGGACTCCCCTATCGTTAGCCACCTGATCCAGAAGCTGGAAACCTCGAAGGAAAACATCTCTTTCGCACGAGTGGATGCTGATCATATCGACAACCTTATCAAAAAAGAAGATGAGGCCATTTCTAAAATGACAGACGAGGAAAAAACAAAACTCGATGAATTGTTGAAGGACATCATACCTTCAGAAAAGTTCACAGTTCAGCTTGAGGCCATGGACAGCCAGGCTGCTCCTTTCATTATTACACAACCCGAGTTTATGCGTCGTATGAAAGAGATGCAACAGACCGGCGGTGGCATGTTCGGTATGAGTAACATGCCTGATATGTTCAACCTGGTGGTAAATACGAATAATGACCTGGTTCATGCCATACTCAATACAAAAACACGTAAGAAACAGGAACGGCTGATCAATCAGGGTCTGGATCTGGCACGATTATCGCAAGGCTTGTTAAAAGGTGAAGAACTGACGAGTTTTATCAAACGCAGCTATGATATGATAAAATAGGCCATCTTTTCTGCTTTGCAGAAAATCTATATAAACCGGAAAGACCACATCATCAAACGATGTGGTTTTTTTATTGGGTGCGGGCTTTCTTTAAAATCTGAGACTGGAATTTATCATCGTCTGCAATGACCTTGAAGAAGTCGAAAATATAATCCCTGGCCACCTCAAACTCCCTCTCGAGTTCGAATTGTCCTTTGCAGGCATCAACCTGGGCCATTATTTCCGATTGGGAAGAAAGAAATTCCTGTCGTACTTGTTGGAACAAGGCCGGGTTCCTCTTAAATCCGCGATATAATCTTTGGCGTACAGAGGTAATGGGGAGCTTTTTTGTCCCGATCTGCGATACCACAGCATAGCTGCAATTTACAAATCCTGCCATATCAAAATCATAAGGAAGAGGAATGAAATCGGGTTCATGGAACATGACCTTGACATTATGCATATCATATTGCGAATAATCGGTGTTACCGATGAGGTATTGGAACATGGCATGACGAACCGATGCGAGATCATCCTGCTGCAACGGATGCACGCGCCTCTTATAGATCTTACCTTCATAGCGTTTAGCCACATGTTTATCATCTTCTATAAGAAAGCCTTTCATCAGGTGAACCTTGCCTTTGCTACCCCTGAGTTCGTTAAACTCAATATCAACAAGCCTGGTCTTAAAATAATATGGGGAAACGACCTCAAAGATCTTATAAGCCAGGTATTCTTTTATAACATTATCGTTTCTGTCCCTTTCGGTCAGGCAGGGTGTTACCAGCTTCAACCGTTTCTGGGTATCGAAAAGCGTTCCCTTGTAGTTCGATTTCCTGATCTTGAGTTTTACAGGTGGAAAATAACAGTTCTTTAGCCGGTAATTTCCCCTTACGCGCAATTCCACAGGTAATTCCAGCCAATTGCCATCCTGATCGCCATATTTCAGGATTGAATTGATATAGGTGGAATCATCGGTTTCCTTCTTTATTTCCCTGATGGAATATTCAAGCTTTATCGGTAGTGGTTCGGTGGAAGCAAACAGATCCTGGCTAATCGTTTCTGCAGTTTGCGTTTTTTCCTGCGCAACCATAGTGAACGAAAACACCAGCATAAATAGGATTGAACGAATGATTGGCGAATTCATATGAATGTGTTAACTTTAACAAATATAACGCTTTAACACCAACCATTAAGCAATACCTCACCATATTAGACTTCCGCACAGCCTTAGTTGTAGTCATTTCAATTGTCGTGACCTTCTTTTGTTATGAGTTAAACATTGTTTACAGTGTTGATCTGACCCTATTGAGTATAGCGATAATTTTTCCCCTGGTCTTCACAATAAGAGGATCTTTCAGAAGACGTGAAAAAGCACTTGAGCACTTGAGTGAATTCAGAAGTACCGTGAAGACTGTGATGTACTTTTTCATGATAAATCCACAGTTGGATGAGGAAAATAAGAAACATGCCAGCGCCATTCTCTTGGATATCAATAGCAAGGTTCTGGATCATTTGAGCAGCCATAATAACTCGTTAAAGGTCGTTGACGAGATCACAAACCAGATCTATAATTTCGTCCTCAGCCACAATGAGCAGATCCCGCGTCAGATTAGAGACCGCATATTCAGGTTTATGAAGGATATGCACGAGTCTATTGAAAACCTGCATGCGATTCACATTCACCGAACCCCGATTAGTCTAAAAGCTTATTGCAAGGTTTTTATATATATCTTTCCTTTGATCTATGCGCCGACGATTATCAGCAATCTGGGAGAATTCGCGCCGGAATGGATCACATATTTTGTTGTTGTACTAACGGAATTCATCCTGATATCCCTCTACAATATCCAGCGGCAACTCGAGTATCCTTTTGACAATGTTGGAATGGATGACATCAACCTCGATAATTTCAGGATAGAACGATAATATTCGCCACTCCTCCATAACCGAGGTGTAACCATATTTGAATATAATCGTCTTACTGGTATACCAAAATAATCAATTCATGAAATTATTTAATTCACTCATTCTCTTATTGTTCATATCTCATTTCACCTTTGGGCAAAACCTGGAGAAGCAGCTCGACACTTATCTCAATGAAGTTTATGCAAGCGATAAACCGGGCGCAACCGTAATGATTGCCAAAGACGGTAAACCGATCTTCCGGAAAGCCTATGGCATGGCCGATCTCGAACTGGGGGTTCCTATGAAGCCGGATAATGTTTTTGAAATCGGGTCGATCACCAAACAATTTACGGCTGTATCGATTTTAATGCTGGAAGAACAAGGAAAATTGAGTGTGGATGACGACATTTTAAAATTCATTCCCGACTATCCTACAAATGGGCATACCATCACAATTCATCATTTATTGAATCATACTTCCGGTATTAAGAGTTATACCGCAATGGAAAGCTTTCAGAAGAATGCAAGGGTCGATATGAGTCCGACCGAGATTATAGACTTCTTCAAGAATGAACCTATGGATTTTGAACCCGGTGAGCAATTCCTTTACAATAATTCCGGTTACATCATTCTGGGACATATTATTGAGGTAGTTTCCGGACTGAGTTATGCTGAATTTATCGAGAAAAATATATTTGAGCCTCTTGGCATGAAAAACTCTTATTATGGAAGCATGACCAATTTGATCCCGAATCGTGCGTCCGGATATCAGAACCGGGATGGATATGTAAACGCGGAATACCTCAGCCTTAGCCTGCCTTATGCAGCAGGTTCAATCATGTCAAACGTAGATGACTTGCTTACCTGGCAAAACGCTATCAGAGATAATAAATTGATCTCGGCCGAAACCCACGCAAAGGCTGTTCACGGTTCTGAACTCAATGACGGTACTCATATCGCATATGGATACGGTTGGGGGGAGAACAACATCAACGGATCAAAGGGTTATCAGCATGGCGGAGGAATATTCGGATATACCACTATGGGTATTTATTTACCGGAAGAGGACGTTTATGCCGCCATTTTGACCAATTGCGATTGTGACAGTCCGGGAGGTGTTACCACCAAGATTCTTGCCATGGCGATTGGAAAACCATACCCGGATGTAAAAGAAGCCATAACCTTAAATGATGGTCAATTGAAAACATGGGTGGGTGCCTACCAATTTGAAGATGGTGCTGTTCGGTTTATCACTTTAGAAAATGGTAAGCTTCAAAGCCAGAGGGAAGGTAGTACGAAATTCGAGATTTTTGCCCTGGATACCGACTATTTCATCTTTGAAGAAGGCACCATATCATATAAGTTTTCAAATGATGGCGAAGGCAAACGTCATGTGGTAATGAGCAATAATGGTGCACTCAGTACTGGTCATGAAATCGGCAGGGAACCTCCTGCACCAAAGGAAGAAATCAGTTTAGATGAATCCGTTCTTAAAACATACATTGGGAAGTATGAAATGAACCCTGAGTTCCTTATTGAAATTCGGGTTAGAGCAGGAGAAATTTTTGCTCAGGCGTCGGGCCAGCCTGAATTCCAGTTATTTGCGGAGGCAGAAGATAAGTTCTTTCTGAAGGTTATTCCTGCTGAGATTGAATTTAACAAAGAGGACTCAGGCAGTGTGTCCGGGATGACTTTAATGCAAGGCGGACAAAAAATTCCTTTGAAAAAAATTGAATAAGAGATCTGATTTTGATCTGTGACCAGCTGTTCAAACAGCTGGTTTTTTTGTTGTAATTTAGCCATCATTTTACGACCAAGAGGTTATGAAAAAAACAGATTACCTAAGTTGGAAAGATGTGATACATTATGC
>JABDPL010000070.1 GCA_013042825.1 Flavobacteriaceae bacterium
GTATATCGGCCACACACTTTTCAACGATGCCCGCTATGGTGGTGATAAGATCCTAAAAGGCACAACCTTCACCAAATACAAGCAATTCGTTGAAAATTGCTTTAAGGTAATGCCGAGGCAGTGCCTTCATGCCCGGACCCTTGGGTTTGAACATCCGTCAACAGGGGAGAGAATGTCATTTGAATGTGAATTGCCTGAGGATTTTAAGGCTTGTATTCAGAAATGGAGGGGGTATGCCAAACATCAGTCCAATTAGATATTCCGTTCAACCCTTATTTATCCACCATTCATCAAATCTGAATATTTTTTAGAATAGGAATTGTTTATAGCGCATAAACAAAAAGAAACTGAAAATCAGAAAAAATCATGAATTGAGTTGTAATTTCGTTCCAAATTGAAATGTTATGAAAGTCGTTATTTCCCCTGCGAAATCCCTTGATTTTGAAAGTAAGGTTCCCGTTGCAGTTTCTTCTGAAATCTGTTTTCAAAAAGAGGCCGAACGCCTCAACCGGTTGATGAAAAAGAAATCGGCAAGAAGCCTGAAACGTTTACAGGATATTTCCGATGACCTGGCTCAACTCAATTATGAGCGAAACCAGGAATGGGCCATACCTTTCGATCAGGCCAAGGCGCGACAGGCGGTTTATGCCTTTAACGGGGATGTTTACCGAGGACTTGATGCTTACAATCTTCCCAAGGAAATTACAGACCGTCTTCAGGATACCCTGAGGATCATTTCTGGTTTATACGGTTTGCTCAAACCTTTGGATCTCATCCTTCCGTACCGACTGGAAATGGGAACTAAACTAGCTGTTGGAAAGAACAAGAACCTCTATGCATTCTGGAAAAAGAAGATAACCGAGGCACTGAATGAGGAGTTAGAGGAGGGCGAGATCTTTATCAACCTTGCCAGTAACGAATACTTTAAGGCTATTGACAGAAAGGCCCTTAAGGTTCCTGTGTATACCGTTAATTTTAAGGAATTCAGAAACGGGAAGTATGCAACCATAGGATTCTTTGCGAAATTTGCCCGCGGACTGATGACACGCTATATCATCGAAACCAATGCTCAAACCCTTGATGATATCAAAGGATTTAATTATGAGGGCTATGGATATAGCGATGAATTATCAAGTGAATTCGAATTGGTTTTCACCCGATAACCAAATGAGTTCAATGTTAAAATAAAAAAACTGGTTGGCCTATTCTTCCTCTGTTGAGCTTTCTTTTGCGGCTGACTTGACCTCAGCGGCCTTGGTTGTTTTCTTGGTTGCAGCTTTTTTAGTCGCTTTGGGCTTGGCCGGTGCTTCCTTTTTTGCTGCTGCCGGACTTTTGGCTTTTGCCGCAGGCTTTTTGGTGGTTTTTTTCACAACTTTAGCTGCCTCCTTTTTCCGGCGCCTTCTAACACCATATGACCGATTCGTGATCTTACCACGTTTGGTTTTTTTATCTCCTTTACCCATTGAAGTATCATTAAAAGTTAGTCCATTAAATGTACTATTTTTTTGATTAACAGAGCCTATTTTTGTAATTTACAGAAGGCGAATTAGCATATAAAATCTATGAAAATCAATATATTTACAACTATATTTCTCCTCTTATCTGCCATAATGTTGGGGCAGAATAAGTTGTTGGGAAAAGTCATGGATTTCAATGATAGACCCATAGAGGGAGCCGTGATATTTCTTGACAAAGAACGAGCTGATGCGGTTACCAACAGCCGTGGATTTTTTGAAATAATGGTTCCTGAAGGGGTAAAGGAGATCAATATAATCTCCAAGGAATACGGACTGCTAACGTCGGCCTATACCGGAAATCCCAAAATGAATTTCGTATATCTGAATTATGAGGCCGATCCGGAGGAGATTGAAAAGGCGAGCATCGGTTATGGTGATGTAGCGAGAAAAGATCTGACCTACAGCATTCAGAATCTCAAGATTGAAGACCGCGACCAGGTAAAAGGATTCAATACGATTTACGATCTCATTCGAGCGAGGGTGCCTGGTGTAGTCGTAACAGATAATAACCGGATATACATCAGGGGCTCTAACACTTTAAGTGAGTATTCAGATCCCTTATTCGTGGTCGATGGGACCATTGTTCCGGCCATTGATTATATTCTCCCATCCGAAGTCAAAAGCATCGATATCTTAAAAGATGCAGCGGCCTCTATTTATGGATCGAGAGGAGCGAACGGGGTCATTCTCATTACCTTAAAAAAATAAGGATTGTACATTCACAAGCATCCTTACCCGCCTTATATTCACGAGAATACCGAAAAACTAATCGTTGGAACATTACCGCCACCCCGATTTTCTGTGGGGGAATTACTCGAAAAGGATGTCGATTTCTGTTATGGAAGTGCGCATAACTCGTTATGGCGCTATATCGACAAGATATATCGTTTAGGACTTCGGTACGATAATTCGGCCGAAGCGGTCGAACAACGCAAGCGGTTCCTTTCAGAGCAGCGTATTGGCGTTTTTGATATTGTAGAACGATGTAAGCGGAAGGATATGACGGCCTCAGACCTGGGTATGACCAATGTTGTATTGCGCGATTTGATATCCGCATTGCATCGGTATACAGATGTTCATACCTTGCTTTTTATCGGTGGAAATTCGAAAAACGGCCCGGAATATTTCTTCAGAAGACATGCCAAGTCTAAAGGAATTAGTCTTAACACGGTTACCACCACTTCTCCGCGAATTAATCGTTTCAGCATACAGGGGCGAGTGATTGAAACGGTTTCATTAACCTCCTCATCGGGAGCGGCGAATATAAGCATCGGATCAAATCCTGAATTCAAAAGAAAAAAGGCTGAAAACCCCGATTACACACCCTTTGATTTCAGGATAGAACAATACAAAGCGTTTTTATGATTTTCAGTGATATCGACTCAAGGGCTATCGATTTTAATGTTCTTTTTGTTTCTTTACGCTTTCAATCAACATGAGGTGGACATATCCGATATTGGTACTTTATACTTTGGCTTTATTCTACCTGGAATATGCCTATGGTCAGGATTACCTGAGGTACTATGTTACCGATATTGACGGTGAAGTTCTGCTTTACGGTATTAACACCACTGTATCGACCATTCTTCTGGTATTAACAGCATATAATTTCTATTTGTGTTTTGACGCACTCAAGTCCGAAGATAGCATAAAGTCCTACAGGGTTTTTTATCTGCTTCAAACATTGATATTCCTGTATTTAGCCCTTGATGAACGCTTTATGCTTCATGAGCGGATCGGTTACGTGCTTGGAATTCATGATTCGTTTCCATTATTGACCATTGGCCTGGCGGAATTAGGTGTTTTGTTTTATTTCAGGGAAGTTGGTGTAAAAGGTGGTAAATATGCGGGGCAACTGTTTTTAATTGGGTTGCTGTTTACCGCTATGGTCATAATTGACGCCTTTGCACCGTCAAAGGGATTATTCCGGTTGGCATCTGAGGATCTTCTAAAGCTATGGGCCGTTTATTTTCTTTTCAGGTATTCTCTTTCTCACTATCGGAGCAGACCGCAACCGGTTGGCGAATAAGAGGAAGTCACCTCTGATAAGTTTCGAAAGCGATCTGATGAATTACATTGACCCTCCCCGCTTAGAAATTCCTATTTCGATTTGGAGAACAACCAATTCATAAGTCCGGGTTCGGCAAAAGCATTGGTCCAGCTTTCATGACCAACCCCCTCATAAATCGTTATCTTGGCATCTGCATTTTTCTTTTCGAGCGCCTCATACATTTGTACGGAATATTCCGGAGCTACGTCCTTGTCATCTGAACCATGAAAGATCCACCAACTTGTTCTTCTGAGTCTGCGGGCAATATTAGGATGCGCTCCTCCGCAAATTGGAAAAGCCGCTGCAAACAAACGCGGATTGCGATTAACCAATTCGAATGTACCCATGCCTCCCATAGATAAACCACCAACGTAAATCCTGTCCTGATCGATCTGGTAGGCAGAGTTGAGATTATCGAGAAGGCCTTCAACTAATTCCAGATGTTTATTGGGTTTATGTTTATTGGGAAAATCCAGGGCTCTTTCCCCACCTGCGTCGCTGGATTCGACATTATTCCACGACATACCAGCCTTACATTGGGGAAAAACGACGATGGCAGGATATTTCGCCATGATAGAATCACTCATAAAGAATGAAGCGCCGTGCTTGAGTTGAAGTTCATTGTCTGAGCCTCTTTCACCCGACCCGTGAAGGAATAGTATCAGGGGATAGGTTTTATCGCTTTCGAAGTTTTTTGGAAGAAGTATCCTATACGGCAAGCTGTCTTGTTCCTGTATGAACAATTCCTTTTTATATGCCGTAAAATTCTGAGAGAAAGATAATTGACCAACCAAAACAACGATTAAGGCCAAAGCAATCCGGGACAATTTTGCCTGACTTTTCATATGAAAACACATAGGTTAAGGATTGAAAGTTACAATTATTTTACTTCATAAGACAGTTTCATGGTAATCGAAGCGGTTTTTTCTTTAGAGCTGGTATTGTATACCCCGCCCCAAGAATAGTCTTCATTGGAATTCTGACCGGTGATTTGAAAAATCCCCATGCGAGCAGTAATAAGTTCGCCCAGCCTGGCGCCTGAATTCGAAGCTATTTTCTCAGCCCTGATCCTGGCATTCCCGGTAGCCCTCGAAATCATCTCGATCTTCAGGTCATCAAGTTGTGTGTAATAATACCGTGGTGGCATGGAGTACAATTGAATACCCCGGTTTAAAAGTTCCGTTACCTCTCTCGATATCTTTTCAACCTGTTCAACGGCTTTGGAATCGATCTGGACACTCTGAGTTAAAGTATAACCCGTAAATTCCTGGCCTATATATTGTCCAGACGCCGAATAGTTCTGTTTCATATTTCTATTCGTATTTACAGCCTTGAAGACGATAACACTGTCCGGTATACCTTTTGATACCAGGTATTCCTGAATGACCTTCTTGTCGTTTTCCAAATCTGCATATGCTCTTTGCAGATCGTGGTTTATACGGTTAAAACTGGCTTCCCAAACGATCAGGTCGGAAGTAAAATCAGATTGACCCAATCCCGTTACGGCAATGGTACCTGCTTTTTTGTTCCTGTTGATTACAGCGTTACCCAAAATTGCAGAAGAGGCGATAATCGCTATTGCGAAAAGCACGGCACTTATTGTATTTTTCATTCCTTCTGAAATTATTGATACGGATTAACCCTTGCGTATACTTCCTATAAAGTCTCCGATTTCCGATAACTCATGCGACTTAAGGAATTTTATGAAGGCACTTCCGATAATCGCACCTTTGCTAAACCGGGTTGCATGGTTAAAAGTCTCGTGATTACTTATTCCGAATCCGACGATCTGCGGATTTTTCAACTCCATATTTGATATACGCTCGAAGTATCTCATCTGGACGTCTCCAAATCCGGTTTTGGCCCCAGTGGTGCTAGCACTGCTTACCATATAAATAAAGGCATCAGATACCGAATCGATATAACCGATCCTGTGAGCGGAGGTTTGTGGAGTTATCAGGAAAATGTTCTTTAAACCATATTTTTCAAAGATATCCTGGTAATGTTCATGATAAACATCAACTGGCAGATCCGGAATTATCAATCCGTCTATACCCACGCTCTGGCATTTGCTGCAAAATTCCTCTACGCCATATTGCAGCATTGGGTTGAAATATCCCATTATGATAAGAGGAATATCCACAGACTTGCGGATCCCTTTTAACTGGTCGAACAAAACCGTTGTTGTCATGCCATTTTTTAAGGCCTGTGTAGAACTTTCCTGAATGGTGGGCCCATCGGCCAGCGGATCGCTGAACGGCAGGCCGATTTCGACCATGTCTACACCATTGTCCTGCAGTTGCTGAATGATTTCTGCGGTATCCTCCAAATTCGGATAACCGGCCGTAAAATAAATCGAAAGCAGTTTATGATCCTTCCGGATTGTCTCATTGATCCTGTTCACAACTAAAGATTAAAAAATTTGATATAAGTTTCCAGGTCTTTGTCGCCTCGTCCAGACAGGTTAACGACTACCACATCGTCCTTGGTGAACTTGCGGGATTCGAATATGGCAAATGCATGTGCGGTTTCAATTGCAGGAATGATGCCCTCCAGTTTACAGAGCTCAAGCCCGGCGTTCATGGCTTCCTCATCGGTAACCGAAATGAACTCCGCACGCCCAGATGCATATAAATGTGCATGCATAGGGCCTACACCCGGATAATCCAGGCCTGCTGAAATTGAATAGGGTTCTGTGATTTGTCCATCTGATGTTTGCATCAACAGGGTCTTACTACCATGAATGATCCCTGTTTTTCCAAGGGCTGACGTGGCCGCACTCTCCCCGGAATGTATTCCTTTTCCTGCGGCCTCTACGGCGATCAGGCCAACCGATTCATCCTCAAGAAAATGATAGTAGGAACCGGCGGCATTACTGCCACCACCAACACAGGCCACAACATAATCGGGTTTAGAAATATTCTCTTTTTCTTCAAGTTGTGCTATGATCTCTTCGGAAACTATCGATTGAAATCGCGCAACCATATCAGGATAGGGATGTGGCCCTACAACACTTCCGATTATATAATGGGTGTCTTCAGGGTTATTTATCCAGTCGCGAATAGCCTCATTCGTGGCATCTTTAAGTGTTTTACTTCCTGAAACGGCCGGGACAACGGTCGCTCCGAGCATTTTCATACGGGCTACATTGGGAGCCTGACGGGCGATATCGATCTCGCCCATATACACTATGCATTCTATTCCCATCAAAGCGCAGACCGTTGCCGTGGCCACACCGTGCTGCCCAGCTCCTGTTTCTGCAATGATACGTGACTTACCCAGGCGCTGTGCCATAAGGATCTGCCCGATGGTATTATTGACCTTGTGCGCACCGGTATGATTCAGATCTTCTCTTTTAAGATAGATCTTAGTGCCGTATTTTTCTGAAAGGCGGTTTGCAAAATATAAAGGTGTTGGTCTGCCCACATAATCTTTCAGCAACTGCTGAAATTCTTCTTGAAAGGAGGAATCCGACATGATCTCGATGTAGTTCTGTCGCAGTTCTTCTACATTCGGAAATAACATCTCGGGAATGAAAGCACCGCCAAACTCTCCATAATATCCTTTTTCATTAACATTATAACTCATAGCTCTTTTTTAAATAGATTTAATTTTTTGATGTTTTTTAATCCGGGTTTATCTTCAAACCTGCTGTTTATGTCAATAGCATGGCAATAAGCAGACAATTCACTCGCCATGAACGCTTTCAAATCTTCTACGGATTCAAGACCGATCCCTCCACTCAGAAAGAACGGTTTTTTCATGTTGTAATCTGCGATCAGGTTCCAATCGAATGCAATACCGTTCCCACCGGGTAATTTCCCTTTGGTATCGAAAAGAAAATAATCCACCACATCCTCATATGCCTTTAAACCTCTGAAATCAAAGGATTCATCAACAGCAAAGGCCTTGATCAATTCAATATGATAGTCTGAGTTTTGGGATTCAAGTGCATCTCGTAAATCGTAACAGTATCCAGGGGTCTCATCTCCATGCAATTGAATAAGATCGAGATTAGCTGAGCTGCAAATGTCAATAATCTTTGCTGCGGATGCGTCGACAAATACCCCCACTTTTTTGTAAGATCCGGAGAATTGGGCCAGATCACCGACAAAATTCCTGGGTGAGCGCTCGTAAAAAATAAAACCTAAATACTCAGGTTCGAGCGCAACCACATCCGTAATATTATCCTGATATTTCATACCGCAAACCTTAAGCCTCATCGTCCAGTACCTTTATTAGATTAGTTGCCGCAATACCGGGATTATCAGTTTTCATAAAGGATTCCCCGATCAGAAATCCACGATATCCAAATGATCTTAATTCAGTAATTACCCGGGCTGAATGCAGACCGCTTTCAGAGACTTTTGTCATTGAATCCGGAATGATCTCACTCAAGCGCTTACTTGTATGTAGAGAAACATCGAAGGTCTTCAAATTCCTGTTATTTACACCAATCATATCGACCTCCGCATCAATTATATCCAGCAGTTCTTTTTCATTATGAACCTCCGCTAATACTTCGAGATTCAATGACTTCGCAAGGCTGTTGAGTTCAGTAAAGGTTTTCGGTTCGAGTATCGCTGCAATAAGCAGTACCACATCGGCTCCAGCAGCTTTAGCCTCGATTATCTGATAGGGCTCGAGAACAAAGTCCTTTCTGAGCAGGGGGATTTCACAAGCCGCTCGCGCAATTTTCAGATCGTCGAGTGATCCACCAAAGAATGTACTATCAGTAAGTACCGACATGCCACAGGCCCCTGCATGTTCATAGCCTCGAGCAACTTCATTGACGGTTGAACCTTGATTTATAACTGCCTTCGAAGGGGATCGCCGCTTGAATTCGGCAATTATACCTGAATGACTTGAGTTCAGCCTTTGTACTAAAGAAATGGTCTCACGATCGAACAGACGACTCCTTTCCATTTCCTTGAGCGGAACAATGGTTTTCTTGAGGTCGACTTCGAGTCGTTTTTGCCTGACTATGGTGTCGAGAATAGTCATGAATTGAGGTCTATTAAGGTTTTTAAAGCCTCTGCGGCCTTCCCTGTGAGTAAGGATTCCCGGGCCTGTTCTATACCGACCAGGTGTTTGGTTTGACCGGCCGTTGCAATGGCCAGCCCGGCATTGGCGCAAACAACATTATTTTGAGCCTCAGTACCCTTGCCCTCGATCACATTCATAAAAATATCTGCGGCTTCCCTGACCGATCCGCCACCAAAGATCTCCGTTTTTTCAACAGCTTTCAAATTTATCGCTTCAGGCGAGAATATCTGTTCGCTGCGATTTGAAATAACCTTTGTATCGCCTGTTAATGAGATCTCGTCATATCCATCCAGTGCATGCACAATGGCATAATTCATATCGGTTTCCTGGTAGAGGTAGCCATACAGCCGTAATAATTCAAGATTGAAAACACCTACCATTTGATGCTTTGGAAATGCCGGATTGACCATAGGGCCCAACATATTAAAAAAGGTTTTGACCCCGAGTTCCCTTCGTATAGGGGCGACATTTTTCATAGCCGGATGAAACAGTGGAGCATGTAAAATACAGATTCCGGCTTTATCGATGCAGTTCTTTAAATAGTCTTCATCGCTGCTGAAAGCAACGCCTAAATATTCGAGAACATTTGAAGATCCGCAGGCCGAAGAAACACCATAATTCCCGTGTTTCGCAACTTTTATACCGGCGCCCGCGGTTACAAATGACGACAAGGTGGATATATTAAATGTGTCTTTGCCATCCCCGCCTGTTCCGCAAAGATCGATGGCCCCGAAATCGCTTAGATCAATCGGAATACACAGTTCGAGCAAGGCTTCTCTGAAACCCTTTAATTCTTCAAGAGTGATGCTGCGCATCATATAAACAGTCAGAAATGAAGCGATCTGACTCTGGTTGAATTCCCCATTCGAGATCCGTACAAGAACGTCTCGCGCCTCCTGACTGCTAATACTTTCGTAATTTATAAGTCTGTTCAGTAATTCTTTCATACCTATGATTTGATCCAGTTCTCCAACATTTTTTTTCCATCCGGCGTCAGAACAGATTCCGGGTGGAATTGAACGCCTTTAACATCATGGGTTTTATGTCTGAGCGACATGACCTGGCCGTCTTCATCAAATGAAGTGGCTTCCAGCGTATCGGGTAGTTCCGGGTCTACCACCCAGGAGTGATATCTTCCAACTTCCAATATATTATTCAAACCCTTGAAAAGCGGTTCGTCCTCTACCGCAATTTGAACCGTTGTAGAAACCCCGTGATAAACTTCATCCAGGTTAATCAATTTCCCACCATAAACCTCGCCGATAGCCTGCTGTCCCAGGCAAACACCCAGAATGCTTTTTGTCTCACCATAGGTTTCAATAATTGCTTTTAGCAATCCTGCCTCATCCGGTATTCCCGGCCCTGGGGAAAGCACGATCTTGTCGAAGGCTTGCACTTCGTCAAGGGTGAATTTATCATTGCGCTTTACGATCACTTCGCAACCGAGATCCTCGAGATAATGTACGAGGTTGTAAGTGAAGCTGTCATAATTGTCTATTACCAGGACTTTCTTCATAATCATAATTCTTCTGCCATTTCAATGGCACTGGTCAAAGCGCCCAACTTATTATAGACTTCCTGAAGTTCATGTTCGGGATTCGATTTTGAAACCAAACCTGCACCTGCCTGCCAATGCAAGCGATGATCCATGCTGAGGAAGGTCCTGATCATAATGGCATGGTTAAAGTTCCCCTCAAAATCCATAAAACCCAAAGCCCCGCCATAGAAGCCGCGATTGGTCTTTTCGTAATCTTCTATAAGTTGCATGGCCCTGTGTTTTGGTGCACCGCTCAAGGTTCCTGCCGGAAAAGTATCGGCTACCACCTGAATGGTTGATGTATCGGGATTCATCTGTCCGGTAACCTTACTAACCAAATGAATGACATGGGAGAAGAATTGTACTTCGCGATAGGTCTCCACGCTCACATCATACCCATGACGGCTTAGATCATTCCGGGCGAGATCTACCAGCATCACATGTTCGCTATTTTCTTTATCGTCATCTACAAGCTTTTTAGCCAATTCGGCATCCTTGAGATCATTTCCCGTCCGCTTAAAGGTTCCCGCAATAGGGTGTATTTCCGACTGTCCATCCTGCACTATTAATTGTGCTTCCGGTGAACTTCCAAAGATCTTAAAGTCACCATAATCGAAATAGAAGAGATAAGGTGAAGGGTTTATACTACGCAATGCTCTATAAACATTAAATTCATCCCCTTTAAAACCCTGCTCAAATTTTCTCGATAGTACCAATTGAAAAACATCCCCTCTCGCACAATGCTTTTTAGCGAGTTTAACATGGGCCATATAATCTTCATCTGTCAGGTTTGACAGGATTTCTCCTTTCGCTGAGAAGGGATAGGAGGCAAAATTCTTCGCTTTGATCAGTTGATCGATCTCTTCAATATTGCTCTGGGTGTTATAACAATGGGCGAAAAGATAAGCTTCATTTTTAAAATGGTTGATCGCTATGATGTTTTGATAAACCGCATAATACAAATCAGGAATAGCAATTCGTCCTGGTTTTTTGTCGATTTCGACCTCTTCAAAGTACCTTACGGCATCATAAGTCATATAACCGAAAACTCCATTATTAATAAATTTGAATCCGTTGTCGGATTCCACATTGAAGCGTTTGGTGAATTCATGAATCTCATGGATCACAGAAACTGAAGTCGCCTTGGTTTCCTGCGAACTTCCATCGGGAAAACTTTGAATTATGAGGTCATTTTCAACTTTTATCGAAGCAATGGGATTTGAGCATATATAGGAAAAGCTATTGTCATTGGCGTGATAATCACTACTTTCCAACAGGATGCTATTCGGGTATTTATCCCGAAGTTTCAAGTAAATACTGACCGGGGTTATGGTATCAGCCAGTATTTTTTTTGAGTGTGTTTGCAGATTAAAGCTTTTCATAAATATTAAAAAAGGCCTGTCGTGAATGACAAGCCTATATATTGTTTTTATAATGACGACCTATTCACGAAATCGAGTTCCGGGAATACCACCACCATGTATTTTTGTTTGTTAAATTCAAAACTGTTTCCAAAGATATAGATGAATTAGAGATCTGCAAACAAAAAAATATAAAAAATAGATTGAATTCAATAAAAGATTTGTTTTTTCGGTAAACAGCTTAAGCTGCAGGGTTAATGGTAATTTTCTAACTTTATAAAAAATTGATCTGTGATCAAAAGAGGTCTAATATTCGTTTGCCTCCTGATAGGTGCTATTCAGATTTTATATGCTCAGGACTGTCCTGACTTATTAGATCCCGCTAATGGCGCGGTAAATGTTCCTATTGATGCCACCATTAACTGGGAAACAGTAGAGGGGGTAACCGGTTATATCATATCAATCGGGACTACTCCGGGGGGTATTGATATCGTAAATGCCCAACCCACAGGGAGCATTCCAAGTTATACACCCGAGTTAGGACTACCCGATAACACCCTGGTTTATGTGACGATAACCCTATTTTATTTTAATCTGCCAGATATTGTTTGTCAAAGCCAATCCTTTCAAACTGAAGATATAGTTGTTCCACCCATTTGTACCGCTCTTACTTCCCCCTCAAACGGTGCGACAGATGTAAATATCGCGACAAATATCAATTGGTCATATGCTTTGGGGGCCACAGGTTATATTCTTACTGTCGGGACATCACCGGGATCAGGTGACCTGGTGAATAATTTGGACGTCGGAAATGCATTATCATATAATTTACAATCAGATCTTCCTCCTGAAACCGAGATATTCGTACGCATTATTCCCTACAACGAGAATGGCCAACCATTAGGCTGTTCTGAAGAAAGTTTTACTACAGGGATTCTTGCGGCACTTCCCGATTGTACGACTGTGATCGATCCGCTCGACGGCGCCATTAATGTACCTCTAACGCCCCTGATTGAATGGGAGGAGGTCGCAGGAGCTGCCGGTTACCTGGTTTATATCGGGACAACTCCATTTGAGAATGATATTCTTGATGGAGGAATATTCACTGAAACCTCAGCCTATGTTATCAACTTCGAGTCGAATACGGTTTACTTTATCAGAGTAGTTCCTTTTAATGCCTCAGGAGAGGCTCTCGGTTGTGTTCAGAGTTCATTTTCTACAATACTGGGCTGCGGACCCTTCCTGAATCCAGATACCGGTGATCTTGAAACTTTGAATCCGGAATTGAGTTTCCCCGATCAGGTAGGCATATGTCTTGATGCAATTCCCAACATCATTTACGCCACTGATATGGCTGATGGCTATCGCTGGTATCAGTACGATGACCAGGGTGAGCTTTTTCTTATATCAGAAGAATCGGAAGCAGAGATATCCGAGGTTGGATTGTATAGATATGAAGCCTATCTTACAAGTGATCAGGCGGGATTTACTGTTGAATGCCCGAGCTTTAAGGATTTTACCGTGGTTTCTTCCGAACGTGCTAATATAAACGGCGTTAATTTAACAGATTCGCCGGTAAGCTTTGATCTTGAGGTAATCGTTTCAGGAATTGGAAATTATGAATTCAGTATAGGGTCTGAACTCGGCCCCTTTCAAGAAAGTAATGTTTTTAATGATATTCCGGAAAATACGAGTATGGTGTATGTTCGGGACAGAAATGGATGCGGCATTGCCACTTTTGATATTAGCAGCCTGATAATCAAAAAGGGATTTCCGAAATTCTTCACACCCAATAACGATGGTATAAATGACAGCTGGCAATATATTGCCAATCAGGAGGACGGCTTTCAGCTTGAGATTATTTACATCTTTAACCGTTATGGAAAGCTTATCATATCCCTTGATCCGAATTCGGCCGGATGGACGGGTGAGGTCGATGGTTACAGGCTTCCAACGTCAGATTTTTGGTATAGGGCCGTCACAACTGAAGGCCGAAGTTTCTTTGGTCATTTTACATTAAGGCGCTAAAAGAAAAACTTCCGCCGCAGCGGAAGTTTCTAATTACATGCTATTAACCAAAAAATGTAATCAGGGAGAAATTGCTATTAATGTCGCAGTTTTTCTAAGAGACCATTGAGCGTATTCATCTCCTCAACAGTTAAATTCTCCGTTGTTTTATTTTCGATATCATCGATTAGAGGGTCGAGTTTAGATAGAATCTTGCGACCGTCTTTCGTGATGTGAATTTTTAATTTTCTTCTGTTTTCCATGTCGATTTCCCGATAAACATATTTCTTTTTCACCAATTTATCCAGCAGTCGTGTAGTATTGCTGTTCTTATTTATCATACGCTCTTGAATCACCTTCTGTGACACTGGTTTCCCTTGCTGTCCGCGAAGGATACGAAGAACGTTATACTGCTGACTTGTCAGGTCATGAGGCTTTAACACCGAATTTATTCTGCCCAGAACATAATCTCCAGCGAACATCGTATGGACAACGGTCTTTTTTGATGGATCCATATTTGAAGCGGTCTTCAGGATTTGTTCAATGGTCATTTGTTTATACAACAATTGTATATACAAATATATAATATTTACATTCATGCACATGAATTTACTTTAAATTTTATCGATTAAAGTTGTGTTAAAACAATCGGCTGAAGATTTGGTTTTCTTAATTTTAGGGGATGAAAATTTTCTTGTCAGCCTTTCTGCTCATTTTTATTTCTTCCTGCAATCAGGATCAAAAGCCGTTACAGGCATCGGATGAACTAGAAGTTTACGATTATGCCGGCTTAGAACCTATGTTGAATAAGACTGACGACAAGACTTATGTGGTCAACTTCTGGGCAACCTGGTGTGCTCCATGTATTAAGGAGCTACCATATTTTGAGCAATTGAATCGTGACTATTCCGGAAAAAATGTAGAGGTGATTCTCGTTAGTCTAGATTTTCCGCGCATGTACGACAAAAAGCTCAAACCCTATATAAAGGATAAAAACCTTAAATCCCGGGTAGTTGCTCTTAATGACCCTGATATGAATACCTGGATTCCTAAGGTTAATGAGGATTGGACCGGTTCTATTCCGGCCACCGTTATTTACAACAAGAATAAACGTCAGTTCTATGAGCGTTCATTTAATTATGAAGAACTGGTAACCGAATTAAGAAGCTTTATTGAAAACTAAAACAAATATGAAAACTATTAGAAACCTCTTTTTACTCGCAACTGTGGTAATGTTTACCACGGCATTTACCCTAAAATCAGATGCTACAGGATATGATATTGGGGATATTGCCACTGACTTCGAATTGATGAACATTGATGGTAAGATGGTCTCCCTGTCTGATTATAAAGATGCCAAAGGATTCATTGTGATCTTTACCTGTAATACGTGTCCGTATGCCGTGAAATACGAAGACCGAATCATTGCACTTGACAAGAAATACGCCGAACAGGGATACCCGGTAATTGCTATTATGCCCAACAATACCGATGTGAAACCAGGGGATAGTATGGAAAATATGAAAAAACGAGCGAAGGCTAAAGGATTTACCTTTCCTTACCTTATAGATGAGGATCAGTCGATCTATCCGCAATACGGTGCAACCAAAACACCACATGTTTATGTGCTCGAAAAAACTGAAAAAGGAAATGTCGTGCAATACATCGGGGCCATCGATGATAACTACCAGGATGCTGAAGCGGTCAATGTAAAATATGTAGAGGATGCGGTAGATGCATTGCTTGACGGCCAAGCTGTAAAAGAAACCAAAACACGAGCCATTGGCTGCTCTATAAAGGTTTAAACGCCAAAAGGTATTTAAAAATTAAACCCGGAGTTGTAACACTTCGGGTTTTTTTTCGTCTATAGACTAATAACCGGAGTATTCCATTTTCTTGATTTAGGTGTCGATTTTTTGTTGCAATAGGCATGGATTGACCAGCACCTTAGGTGTTTACATATTAAGGGGCAATAAATAGGATCAAATCTGGGTTTATATACAAAATAATCTTTTGGTGGATGAGCATTGTCGGGGAGAAGCGACCGCCGTTTAAAAGCTTTAGAATGAAAAAAATAGTATATTTATTATTACTGAGTTTGGTCATGCTCAGCTGCGAAACAGAGTCGAACTCAGAGGTTGAAATGATCACCCCCGAAGAAATGCATGAAATAGCCAAAATGGAAAATGTCCAATTAGTTGATATCCGGACACCAAAAGAATTCAGGGCTGGTTATGTCGAAGGCTTTCAGAATATTGATTATTTCTCAAATACATTTCAGCGGGACTTGCAGCAACTCGATAAGACTAAACCCGTGATCGTTGTATGCCGATCTGGACGCAGAAGTGCGAAATGCTCCAAAAAAATGGTAAAAGCCGGATTTGTAAAGATATATGACCTTGAGGGCGGGCTCACCAAATGGAAACATGAGGGCTTTGAGCTTAAGACGCTGCAATAATTCTTTTCTTACCCAAAAACCCTGTTCGTTAAGTCCCACAGTAAATCCTTTTTCTGCAGCGCTAGCGAAGTAAATTTAAATAGATTTTTTGCTCGGTCCAGATTGTGTTCTGCATAATTCACCTTATAATAGATATTCCCGTTTAAGTAATCGGTCAACGCTCTTAGTCCGTGTATGAACGGCATATAGGCAATAGCCAGGGGTAGGCTTTCAATTTCAGATCTTTCGAGAGCGACCCCTGAACTTTTTAACCCTTTGATGAAACTCCCGAAGCGCTCGACATCAAAGTCGATTTTTGAAAGATCGGTCTCATCTTCAGAGGCCGGATTCGCTATAGTGCGCACAGCATCGCCAATATCATAGATCAGGAATCCGGGCATAATAGTATCAAGGTCTATCAGGCACAAGGCCTTATTTTCCGAGTTGAAAAGAAAGTTGTTCAATTTAGTGTCATTATGACAAATGCGCAGGGGTAATTCTGAATTAAAGATGACATTAATAACAGGGAAGTTGGCATTGGCGAAGTTCACCTCCGCAGATGCCTCCATCAATGTAAGATGATCGGCAAAATCAATGGCATTGATAAATTCCCTGAACCGGTATCCCAAATTGTGAAAATTCGGAAGGGTTATTTCATAAGCTCCAGGATTCTCGTCCTCCGTCAACTTATGAAAAAGGCCGACTATTCGTCCGGCTTCAAATGCAATTTCCCTGGAATCTGTAGTGTTAAATACCCTGGAATCTTTTACGAATCGCATGATTCTCCATCGGGAATTGCCCAATTTAAACAGGGTTCGACCTTCCGTCGATCTGAGATATTCAAGATGATGATAAGTTTCATGATTGAGTTTATCAAGTGCCAGATCGATATTCTTCTGGATCTTCTCAGGATCATGGAAGACCTGATGATTGATCCGTTGTAAAATGTACTCTGAAGTTCCGGATACATCAACACGACTGGTATCGTTGATATAACCATGTTCAATTGGAACAAAACTCAACTCATCTGAAAGTATTCCGAATCCTTTTAAGACCTCTGTCAGAATTCTTATATCCATTTTTCAGCTTGTAAGCCAAAGCGGACTGGGATATTGGCCCTTGTCAGTCAATTGTTTAAGGGTTTTTACCGCATTGACCTTGTCATCATAATAAGTTACTCCAAACCAATCACTTTTTGAATCTATCACCTCGATATCGATAACGCCTTTACTCATCATTTCCTGAGCAACAAATGGAAGGTAGATCTCGCTTTTTTCATGATTTGATTTATCTTCGAGGAAATGTCTGAAGTATGCTGTAATGTAGTCGAAAATAGAGGCATGACATATCCAGAAATTCATGGAAACCATGGTTTCGGGATCCAGATATATTTCAGAAGCTTCATCAAAGATACCCTTATCTGTTGCCTTGATCTTGATATGTTCTTCTATACTCAAAAGTTTGCCATCTGTTGCCTCGCAAACACCTCTTGACACTGTACCATGATCAGAGAGCGTATCCCTGAGCTTATAACCGACAAGGGCATAGGTTGATTCAGAGGTGTTTCTTCCTATGAATTCCGAGGCCCCGTCGAAAGCTGATTTACCGTAATAGTCATCGGCGTTTATAATCACGAAATCGCCTTTGATCACTTCACGTGCTGTCCATACGGCATGCGCTGTTCCCCAGGGTTTTTCCCGGGAGGTTTCGATTTCCATACCCTCAGGTATGTCCTGAATGTCCTGAACCAGGACATCGAGTTTGATTAGGTCGGGTAGTCGGGTTTCCAAATAGGTTTTCAGAAATTCCTGATTGACGGCTTTGGTGATGATAACGATATGATCAAATCCGTTGGAAATGGCATCATAAATACTGAATTCCATAAGGAACTCATCCCTGGGGCCTAATTCATCAAATTGCTTGAGTTTTCCATAACGGCTACCGCTTCCGGCTGCCATAAGTAAGAGGGTCATTTCATCGATAATTTGGTCATAAAAATAGAATATTGTAGTGAATTTGGACCGTTCATCGAATAAAAACCGATTTATTTTTTGTATTTTTTACATTGAAATAATCAAATTAATCCATTAACATGAGTACAGCATTAGCCATAGCTATCTTCATGGTCATCTTTTTTTCAAGTATTACCGCTTGGGCATTTTATTTTTCTGAACGAAAAGAAAACCGAAAATGGCAAGAGAAACAGCGAAAAGAAGAGGAGAAGGAGTTGAGATTTCAAAAGCTAAAGGAAGAAGCTGCCAAAAGGCGTCTTGAGATCGATGAAAAGTACGAACTTCAAAATCATAGAAGTGACGAAATTCAACGGGAACTGGATAAGCTAGAGCAGAAAAATAGTTCCATGATTGGGCATGTTGCCTAAGAATTGGTCTTTTATCTTCACTTAAAGCCGGTCTTATTATTCCCGGGCAACTAAAGCCAAGGCGGGTGTAATTGGTCGATCAAACCCTTGATCACAAATTTCGCTTGTGAGTCAATATCAGGGTTATTTGCCTTATCATATAAATTTCAGGCAGTCTAAGCTTCTTGGACTACATGAGGC
>JABDPL010000083.1 GCA_013042825.1 Flavobacteriaceae bacterium
CCTCAATATGCTGGTTGGCTCCACAACTCTTGCACTGAAGCATTAAGATGGCCTGGCTATGTGAGTGATGACCTAAAGAGTCAAGAAAAGTCTGAAGTTCGAGTTCCTCAAAACCAATTTCTGTTGGAGGAATTTCCTGGGCATGCCCACAGTACTCACATTGCAGCTCGGTAGTTCCGGGTGCATAAAGGAGTTCCGCCCCGCAATTAACGCAGGATTTCTTTAATTCCGCTTTTTTCTCAGGTGCTTCTTGCATTTTATTATGCTCCCGGGAGTGGTGGAGGTGTGCTTCCCCCCAGGAAGGCTTTCAATTCTTCCACATCTTTGAGGGCCGACCATTCGCTCATCCCCTGCTTCCAAACCAACGAATCTTTGTTCACTGTTCGGTTGGCGAAAAGCGCTTTAAGCTGCTCGATATTTACCGGTCCGGCTTGTTGACCGTTCGCAGCATAAAAATACTGAACAGCCTGTGGCATAGGTGGAGGCATGACCGAAGCTTGTTGCTGAGGCATTTGCTGGCCACCCATTTGTGGTGACATCAATCCACCCATTTGCTGGGCAAGGACAAAACCCATTCCCATGCCCATTCCTGCACCAGCGGTTCCACCTTCATTGGCTGCGGCAGCTTCAATAGCTTTGGCAGTCTTGAATTTGGTCAATTTATCAAGGTCCAGTTTATCAATACGGCTATATTCAAAGATCTCTTTCTTAAGGTCTTCCGGCATGGAAACATTTTCGATGTAGAATTTCTCAAGGCCAATTCCAACGCTTTCAAATTCGGGCTGCATTACCTCTTTACAGGTTTCACTTAGTTCAGAAGTATTAGCAGCGTACAATTCGATAGGAAGATTAGCTTCACCAACCGTGTCGGTAAATCTTGTGGCGATCAAACTTTTAAGGTGTTCGTTGATCTCGAAATTAGTAAAGTTATTATCGGTACCAACGATATCTATAAGGAATTTTCCGGGATCACTTATTCTGAAAGCATAGGTCCCGAATGCTCGGATCTCCACGAGTCCGAAACGTTCATCATTCAGGGTAATCGGGTTTTTCGTCCCCCATTTTTCATCAGTGAACAGATGCGTATTTACGAAATAAACTTCCGCTTTGAAGGGGCTGTCAAACCCGTACTTCCAGCCTTTCAAAGTGGTAAGGATAGGAAGGTTTTGGGTATTAAGGGTATAAGTCCCAGGTTTGAAGACATCGGCTAACTGCCCTTCATTCACAAAGACTGCAGTTTGCCCTTCACGCACGATGAGCTTGGCATTGTTTTTTATTTCGTTCTGATAGCGTTCAAAACGGTGACATATGGTATCATCGGTGTAGTCCAGCCACTCGATAATATCGATAAATTCATTACTAAGTTTTTCTTTTATAGTGTCGAAAATTCCCATGTTAATTATGTTTAGGATGTTTATAATTCAATATAATAAATATTTAAGAACGTGATATTAACTATACTTTACCTTTCGAAGAATTCGTTGTGATTCTTTAAACGATTGGTATACATTTCCCCCTATTTGTTTCAAGAAAGGCTGCGATTCCATTAATTTGTCGATGGCGTCACCAAAATCGTTGAGGTAACAGATCAGGTAAGTCTCGGGTAATTGCGTGAGATCTTTTTCTTCTGAAGGGTGTAAGGGAATGTTCTTCATTAGTTTTTCAACCAATGAATTGTTAGCATTGTAAATATGATACAGCGTCTTTTTATTGAAACGTGGCGGTTCAAAGACCAATTCAGAATTCATTATATACGAACCATTTTCTCTGAATTCGATAGTGACTTCCTCTAAAGGATAATACTTGAATTGTTGATTCAATCCAAGATTGACATATTCTAATATTTTAAAATGATCATCCGTATGTTCGATGCTGATCTCATCCAATGCTGAATAAAATAACCGTACCTGTTCGTTGATCAATTCAATATCTACCCGTGAGTAATAGGTATTCCCTTTTATCTGTTTCGGAATTCCCGCCCAGCAAACCACGAACTGTTCCTTGAATACCTTATAATCTGATGGCAGGTCATTATGCCTGTTGTTGAGGAAATCGATAACTCCGTCCAGCGTATGCTCGATATTGTTCATCGCTTTGTTCTCAATAGCCTTAACGATCTCCGAATTCACATCTTTGATCTCAATATCAAAATCCTTAGGCATGGAGATACTACCATCTCTCAGAAAGATGGAACCGCCCCAGTATTTCCAGATGTTCTTACGCAATGAGGTGATCTCTCCTGTAGGACGTATGGTTACCAGACCAACAACCTTGTCATCGGCCAGATGAGGAAACATGATATTTTCATAGGAGATAAGCGGCGGATTCGAAAGATAGGCGTTTACGAGGTTTTGGATCTTACTGTCGTCGAAAAAGTCAACGCCCCGAATTTCATTGTTCTCATCTTCAACTCCAACCACAATATAGCTGTTGTTGGCAGGATTACTATTGCTAAGAGCGCAAATATGTTTCAGGAATTTTGCCTTTCCTTCTTTACTACCTAGGTCGATCTTTCGCTTTTTGTCATAGAAACTGCTCTCATCGTTATGAGCCAGAAGATTTTTTACTAAGAGCCTTTTGTTGATCATTTTTTATTTACGATTGTACTTGATGCCTGATCCAGACACATCACAGTAAGATCAGCTATATTTACATGAGGCGGTCGAGTTACAGCAAACCAAATGATATCGGCGATATCCTCAGGTTTTAGCGGAATGAAGCCCTCGTAAACTTTTTCGGCTCTTTCAGTATCACCCTTAAATCGGACTTCACTAAATTCTGTTTCAACAAGTCCTGGATTAATAGCCGCTACCCGAATACCCTTGCCATTTAGGTCTAACC
>JABDPL010000087.1 GCA_013042825.1 Flavobacteriaceae bacterium
AGTTACCATAACCCAGGCCTTCCTGGTTACCGGTAATACCCCATCCCAGTCGCAACTTAAGCGTTGATACGTTCTCACCGATGAAATCTTCTTCGTTGATCTTCCAGGCGAATGCTGCAGATGGGAATATACCATACTGATTGTCACCACCAAAACGGGATGAGCCATCGGCACGAACCGTAGCTGTAAACAGATATTTATTTTTTATCGAATAATTGACCCTTGCAAAGAAGGACTGTAATTCATCGGTAAAATCGGATGTGTCTGCAAACAACGACCGGGTTCTCAAACCGGGTATCAGGCTGAGATTATCTGTAACAACTTCTGGAAACAATCTGTTAACAAAAATACCACCCGTATTGGCAGCATATCCATATTGCTGATAAGATCCGGAGATAGCATTTTCTACGGTATTGGCAGTCTGTTCCAACTGCTCATTCATTTCATTAAGATCGGTGGTAAAGAATCCCCATCCTGTAACTGTTCGACTCTTCCGGCTAAAATCCTGGAAGGAATACCCGATAAGGGCATCAAGTATGTGATCGTTATCAAATGTCTTTTTATAATTTAACGTAGCTTCAAGAAGCCTGTTCTCTATTTCGGTCTCAACAATTCCGGCCTGACCATTTCCAAATGTACCCTGGTCAAAAACTCTAGCTAATGAAGAGGAACCAGAAAAATTATCTGCCTCTGAATAGTCATAACCTACATTGACTTTTCCGGTTAGTCCTTCAACAAAGTCATACTCTGCAGAGAAATTAGCCAGATATCTGCTGGTGTTCGTTTCGCTCTCGATATAAGCCAACATGTTTGCAGGGGTTATCAAACCGTTGGTGTTCTCAAAGTCGGGGCCTGTTGGCCAAGTTGGGTTAGCCGTGTAAGCGGCACCCAAAAGGTCACCCCTAAAACCGGCACTACCGGAAAGTGGTGGCGACTCGTCGTTAACTCTTGAGATAGTTCCCTGAAGACTCAGGCGTAACTTATTGTCAAGAAAACGATGGGAAGCATTGATGCGCCCGGTGATCCGCTCAAGTGAGGAGTTCTCAACAATTCCAAATTGCTTTCCATAACCAAAGGTGGCTCGGACATTGCCATCGCCGTAATTCCTTGAATAGGACAAGTTTTGATTTTGAGAAGCGGCAGTTCTGAAAATGAAATCCTGCCAGTCGGTATTAAAACCGGCATCACGCTGCGCAGCCGTTACACCATCCAGAGCGTCTGAAGCGTCAAGGAACTGCCGGCGGTCTAACAGGTCATAGAAATTTGCAGCTTTTGAGATACTCAACGAAGAACTGAAATCCCAGACACCTTTTCCGGTACCTTTAGTTCCCGATTTGGTAGTAATAATAACAACACCGTTCGCACCACGAGATCCGTAGATCGCGGTAGCCGATGCATCTTTAAGTATACTGATGCTGGCAATATCGCTAGGATTCAAGAAGGCCAATGGATTTTTGGCAGCTCTGGTACCAAAACCAACGTTTACACCTTCACCGGCAGTATCATCACCTGCCAATGGCACACCATCGACAACAAAAAGCGGGTTGTTGTTCGATCGTACGGAGTTCGTCCCACGAATCCTGATGGCAATACCAGCTCCGGGCTCACCACTGTTCTGTGAGATCTGTACCCCGGCGGTCTTACCTTGAATCAACTGTTCCGGGGATGCAATAACCCCACGGTTAAAATCTTCTGCGGTCACCGCAGAAACCGAACCGGTTGCGTCCTTTACGGTAGTTGTACCGTAACCGATAACAACCACTTCATCTAGTGTGGTTGCATCTTCTTCTAAAACGACATCAATGGTCGCCTGACCCGTGTAAGTGATTTCCTGGGAGGCATAACCGATAAAACTGAAAACCAGGACATCTCCCGAATTCAAATTTGAAAGGGTGTAATTACCATCGAAATCAGTCTGAGTTCCGTTAGTAGTTCCTTGAACAAGAACATTTACACCAGGTAGCGGTCCAGTAGCATCAGAAACAACTCCTGAAACGGATTGCGCGTAGATGAAACTTCCGAAAAGTAACAAAACCGGAAGAATCAACTTCTTGAGTAATTTGTTTTTCATATGTAATTAGTATTCTGAGTTAATTAATCTTTGAGTAGCAAGATCGGATGAAAATAATCAAATCTTGCGATATATCGAGATTTAAGGAGCGAATTTTGTGTTTTTTTAAATGAAACAAAAAGATTCTTTCAAAAATTCGCACTTTAATCCACGAAATCGTTTTCGATATTTACGTTATTGTTAATTTTGACGCCCCTAAAATAGGATAATGATAATGAAATTACAATAATTTTACGAAAAGATCGTGCTGCAAGGGGTTCGCACGCTTTCAATTCACCCTTTAATCATATAGCATCTTATGGCGAATGTGACCTTAAAAAGAATAGCCGAACAACTTGGACTGTCGACTGCAACCGTATCGAAAGCACTCAAAAATTACTCGGATATCAGTGATGAGACCAAGCGCAAAGTGAGAGCATTGGCCGAAGAACTCAACTATAAACCGAATTCATTTGCACAGAGTTTGCGCAATCGTGAATCGAGGATCATCGGCTTGATCACACCTGAAATCGTTCATCATTTTTTTTCAAACATAATTAAAGGTGTAATCGATGCTGCAGAAAAGTCCGGTTATTTGGTGATTACCCTGCGGTCAGGTGAATCCTATGAAACAGAAAAGAGGCAGCTCCGATTATTAAGAGACAAGAATGTGGATGGCATTCTGATATCGCTTTCAGATAAAACGATCAATTACAATCACATTACAGAACTTATAAAAGATGGTACCCCGGTGGTCTTATACGACAAAATATCGAAACTAATCAATTGTCCCAAAGTCATAATAAACGACCGTATGGCAGCATACCATGCTACCAAACATTTGATCGACTCGGGATGCTGTGCGATTGCTCATATCAGAGGCCCTCTGAGACCGCAAACAACTATCGACCGGTTCATGGGATATAAAAAAGCGCTGGCCGATCACGGGATAGAATTTTGCGAAGACCTGGTGTTCGAAACATCGCATTTGTCATTTGAGGATGGTTATGAAATAGCGGGTGAAATAATTAAATGCCCAATCAAGATCGACGGAATTTTTGCCTTTACCGACCTGTTGGCGGCGGGAGCACTCCACAAACTGAAAGAAAACCAAATAGCTATTCCTGACGAGATTTCCATTATCGGTTTTAGTAACTGGTTTCTATCCAGTATAACATCCCCGGCATTATCTACAGTTGATCAGCCCGGATATCTGATGGGCCAGAAGGCATTTGAATTGCTTTTGAAGGATATTGAAAATAAAAAGCAAGGCCGACCTTCAACTGCTGAAATAATCGAGATCCCCACTCAAATTATTCCCAGGGATTCCACCCGGCCGGGAAGGTGATCTGTCCGGATTTCAACTGAAGCAACCAGCTTGTTATAGAATGAATAATACCTTGACTGAAACAATAAGAAATTATTATTTCTGCATCAAGCCTGCCGGAATTACAATTTTTATTCTTAATATTCGTTGATTTTCTATGCGTTAAAGCATGTTAGGCCCCTTGAATCTATTCACAATTGAGTGCATTTAATCGATGATTTTTGCATTTCAAGGATTTTTTTTTGATGGATTTGTTTTGAGAACATGCTTTTTTTCATACTTTTACAGCCATTAATGAAGATAATCACCAATATGATCTTAGCCTCAAACTTATTTTCATTGACATCCATGATTGCGTTGGTACAGGATAATCCACCGCCCCCGATGCCGCCTCCACCTCCGGGGTTGCCTATTGATGGTCCTGTCCTGATCCTCCTGATCCTCGGATTGTTATATGGCGTTTACAAAATTTTGGAACTTCGGCAATCGAAGCTTTAGGATTGTTCCTGGAGTAAGCGCGCTACATATTTTCCTATAACATCAAATTCCAGATTTACGACGGTACCTTCTGCGATGAATTTAAAGTTGGTATGTTCATATGTATATGGAATGATAGCTACACTAAAACCATCGGTATTCGAATCCACAACGGTGAGGCTAACGCCGTTAACAGTAATTGAGCCTTTAGGGATAGTGATATTGCCGACATCAGGATCGAAGGTGAATCCATACACCCAACTTCCATCGAGAGTCTTTACCGACCGGCATACGGCTGTCTGATCGACATGGCCCTGAACGATGTGCCCGTCAAGCCTGTCACCAACTCTCATCCCCCGTTCCAGATTAACGGGATCACCAATTTCCAGGCCCCCGAGGTTCGACCGGTTAAGCGTTTCCTGAATGGCCGTAACTTTATACGTGTCGCCATCTTTTGCCACTACAGTGAGGCAAACACCATTGTGCGAAACACTTTGATCAACCGATAATTCCGTAACAAAGCTGCATTCTATACCTATTTGAACATTGTCTCCATCCTTCTCCAGGCTTGTGACTTTCCCCATTTCTTCAATTATACCCGTAAACATGTAAATCTGGCTTATTATGGTTAAATTTGCATCGCAAAATTACGAACAAAAGCACTCCCATAATATGCAAAAGAAAGAAAAATTAGTTGTTGGAATTTCGGTTGGGGATTTAAATGGAATCGGGGGAGAATTAATAATCAAAACTTTCGAAGATCAAAGGTTTTTAGACTTCTGCACACCGATAATATTTGCCTCGTCAAAGTATCTCTCTTTTATGAAGAAACACTTTGAAAGCGACCTAAGGTTTAATGTCATTCATAAGTTGCAGGATAAGGTTCACGGCAAGTTAAATGTGTTTAATGTTTGGAAAGAGCCGGTAAAAATCGAATTCGGGCTTGAGAATTCCGAAAGTGGCAAATATGCCCTGCGCTCATTCAAGTCAGCTACCAGGGCTTTGAAAGAGAAGGCCGTTGATGTGCTGGTCACAGCCCCTATCCACAAGCATAACATTCAATCGGAACAATTCAAATTCCCCGGACATACCGATTATCTGGATCAGGAACTCGAGGGACAAAGTCTGATGTTTATGGTTACCGATGAATTAAAGGTGGGCCTGGTAACCGATCATATTCCGGTGAAAGATATCGCCGAACATATCACCGAAGACCTCCTTAGGGAAAAAGTTGAGATCATCCACAGTAGCCTGATGATGGATTTTGGGATAAGAAAACCTAAAATTGCTGTTTTGGGCATAAATCCGCATACAGGAGATAATGGTGTAATAGGCCAGGAGGACGATGAAGTTTTAAAACCTGCACTCAAAGCCATACGCGATGAAGGAAAACTGGTTTTCGGGCCCTATTCAGCCGATAGTTTTTTCGGCTCAGACACCTTTAAAAACTTCGATGCTGTCCTGGCTATGTATCACGATCAGGGATTGATTCCTTTTAAAACCTTATCCTTTGGCAGGGGTGTGAACTTTACGGCAGGTCTGAACCGGATACGAACATCTCCCGACCATGGAACCGCGTTCGAGATAGCCGGAAAAGGCAAAGCCGATAATAACTCATTCATGGAGGCTATCTTTACAGCTATAAAGATTTTCAGGAACAGGGAAATGTACCTTGAACTCACAAAAGATCCCCTGAAAAAAAAGGCCTGACCGGTATCCAAAAAACCTCCTGAATAGAAAAAAGGTAAATATTATTTTATATATTTGCACGCTCAAAACTACGGTCATCATGAAGAAATTGAAAGCGTACGACATTCAATTTATCGGATTAAAGCAAGGCCGACACAGTTTTGAATACGAGATTAATAATTCGTTCTTTGAGCATTTTGATTTTGATGAGTTCAACGATTCAGATGTAAACATAAAAGTTGATCTGGATAAAAAGTCAACCTTACTGGAACTGGAATTAAGCGCTAAGGGAGCGGTAAATGTTAATTGCGACCTGACCAATGAACCTTATGACCAGCCTATTGAGAACAAACTTTTCCTGGTCGTTAAGTTTGGCGATGAGTATTATGATGATTTTGAAGAAATTCTGGTCTTGCCTCATGGTTCTCACGAACTTGACCTGGCACAATATATATATGAACTCATTGTGCTTGCTGTTCCCACAAAACGGGTACATCCCGGAGTGGAAGACGGCACGCTGAAATCGGAAATGCTTGATAAGTTGCACGAGCTAAGCCCCAAAGGCATAGATGATAAGACTGACGAAATAGACCCTCGTTGGAACACATTAAAAAAATTATTAACGGATAAATAGTTCATAACCATGGCCCATCCTAAACGAAAGATTTCAAAAACAAGACGCGATAAAAGGCGTACTCATGTTAAGGCTTCTGTTCCTCAGATAGCGACATGCCCAACAACCGGAGAGGCTCATTTATATCACAGGGCGCACTGGCATGAAGGCAAGCTTTATTACAGAGGTCAAGTGGTAATTGATGCCACTCAGGACGAGGATGACGTATAGAAAACTATGCAAGCATAATATAAAAACGCTCAATATGGAGCGTTTTTTTTATGATAAATTTTTCTAAGAATTAAAAACCATTTAATTTGCATGGAATTTGTTCAAAAAAAGCTTTTTTTGATCAAATTTTAATGTTTTTCACGCAATTTTGGCCTAAATCGATCCAAATTAGGCGTTTATGACTAAAATAAAAGCCGCGATAACTGCAGTTGGTGCGTACGTACCTGAATATGTGCTGACAAATCAGATCCTCGAGACCATGGTCGATACCAATGATGAGTGGATTACAACTCGCACGGGTATAAAAGAACGACGTATTCTTAAAGAACCTGGTAAGGGATCCTCCTTCCTTGCTATTGAGGCAGCAAAAAACCTTATCGAAAAAACCGGACTTGATCCAAAAACCATTGATCTGGTTATAGTTTCCACGGCCACACCTGATATGAAAGCAGCAACGACTTCAGCTTACACGGCTACTCAAATCGGTGCGACCAATGCTTTCTCTTTTGATCTTGAGGCCGCCTGCTCCAGTTTTCTTTTTGGCATGTCTGTCGCCTCAAGCTATATCGAGTCAGGACGTTATAAAAAGATACTTCTTATCGGAGCCGATAAAAATTCATCCATGATAAATTATGAGGACCGGGCAACCTGTATCATATTTGGTGATGGTGGCGGAGCCGTGCTGTTCGAGCCGAATGCGGAGGGTTTTGGCCTGCAGGACGAATTTTTAAAAAGTGATGGGATTGGCAGGGAGTTCCTTCACGCGAAATACGGAGGTTCTGCTTATCCGATGACCAAGGAGGCCCTGGAGGCGGGTGAGCACTATGTATTTCAGGATGGCCGGACGGTATTCAAAAATGCAGTATCGAGTATGGCTGATGTGTCGGTGAAGATTATGGATCGCAATAATTTGAATAAAGATAAAATTGCATGGCTTGTTGCACATCAAGCCAATAAAAGAATTATAGATGCTACTGCCGACAGGATGGAGCTCAACCGGGATAAGGTAATGATGAATATCGATAGGTATGGCAATACAACCTCTGCAACTATTCCTCTTTTGCTCTCAGATTATGAGTCAAAATTGAAGCAAGGGGATAATTTGATATTTGCTTCGTTCGGCGGTGGATTTACATGGGGCGCCATTTACCTGAAATGGGCGTATAATTCGTAATTTGAACTAACTAAACAACGATATTATGGAATTAAAAGAGATTCAAAACCTCATTAAGTTTGTGGCCAAATCAGGAGCCAGTGAGGTTAAACTTGAGATGGGTGATGTTAAGATCACCATTAGAACAGGATCCGATTCCGATAAGACTATTGTACAACAGGTACCGGTTCCTGCCCAGGTGGCTCCTACACCAACGCCAGCGGTTCCGGTGGCAGCAGCAGAGCCTGCGCCGGCAGAACCAGCTAGGGAAAAACCTTCCGATGATTCGAAATATGTAACGGTTAAATCACCTATTATCGGCACCTTCTACAGAAAACCTGCGCCAGACAAGCCTCCTTTTGTCGAGGTTGGAGCGACGGTAGGCGAAGGAGACGTGTTATGTGTGATCGAAGCCATGAAACTGTTCAACGAGATTGAATCTGAGATTTCAGGTAAAATTGTTAAGGTGCTCGTTGACGACAGTTCTCCGGTTGAATTCGACCAACCTCTTTTTCTAGTTGATCCGTCTTAACCATTTCAAACAATTTGATGGATACGATGCCTGAGGTGGTCTAAAGTTTCAGGATCAATCTTATCAAATGCTTAAAACAACTGACCATGTTTAAGAAAATACTTATAGCGAATAGGGGTGAAATTGCGCTAAGGGTTATTCGGACCTGTAAAGAAATGGGTATAAAAACCGTTGCGGTTTATTCAACCGCTGATGCCGAAAGCCTGCACGTTAAATTTGCCGATGAGGCCGTTTGCATCGGTCCGCCGCCAAGTACCGAATCTTACCTCAAGATGTCAAGCGTAATAGCCGCAGCGGAAATAACGAATGCCGACGGCATTCACCCGGGATATGGTTTCCTGTCGGAAAACGCCAAGTTTTCCAAGATCTGCGAGGAGCACGGTATAAAGTTCATCGGGGCTTCAGCGGAAATGATTGAGAAAATGGGGGATAAAGCCTCGGCAAAAGCAACTATGAAAGCAGCTGGAGTGCCATGTGTACCTGGGAGTGATGGCATAATTCCTGATTTTGAAACTTGTGAAGCCCTAGCCGAAGAAATGGGTTACCCTGTTATGCTCAAGGCTACTGCAGGAGGAGGCGGAAAAGGTATGAGGGGAGTTTGGGCCCCGGAGAAGCTTAAGGACGCCTGGGACTCCGCCAGGCAAGAATCTAAGGCTGCATTCGGTAATGATGATATGTATTTGGAAAAACTTATTGAAGAGCCCAGGCATATCGAAATTCAGATCATAGCCGATTCTAATGGAAAAGCATGTCATTTATCGGAGCGGGATTGCTCGGTGCAACGACGCCATCAGAAGCTTACCGAAGAGGTGCCCTCACCTTTTATGACAAAAGCCCTCAGGAAAAAAATGGGAGAAGCCGCTGTGAGGGCTGCCGAATTCATCAAGTATGAAGGGGCCGGAACAGTTGAATTCCTGGTGGATAAACACAGAAATTTTTATTTCATGGAAATGAATACCAGGATACAGGTTGAACATCCGATTACCGAACAGGTCATCGATTTCGATCTGATAAGAGAACAGATTCTTGTTGCTGCTGGCGTGCCCATTCTTGGTAAAAATTATTCGCCCAACCTGCACTCAATAGAATGCAGGATAAATGCCGAAGATCCGTTTAATGATTTCAGGCCGTCTCCAGGAAGGATTACAACCTTGCACGCTCCAGGAGGACATGGAGTAAGACTCGACACCCATGTTTATGCCGGATATGTAATCCCACCGAATTATGATTCAATGATCGCTAAGCTGATTACCACGGCACAAACGCGTGAAGAGGCAATCAGCAAGATGAAACGGGCCCTGGATGAATTCGTGATCGAGGGGATCAAAACTACTATCCCGTTTCACAGGCAGCTGATGGAACATCCCGATTATATCGCAGGGAATTACACGACGAAATTCATGGAAGATTTCGAAATGCAACCGCCATCCGATGAATAATTTTGACTTCACGGGAGCCCAGGAGTTTTATTATTTGAAGCAATTGGGTATTTACAGGGTCTGTATGTTCCTGTATTCACAAGGGATGCCCGGATAAGGAAACCGCGGCTCGAATAACATAGTCCTGAATGCATTATACGCTTCTCCTATTGACAATTTTAAAAGTATGAAACAGATAATTGTTTTGGGGGCTGGTATGGTTGGAAGCGCCATGGCCCTTGACCTAGCAAAAACCCATAGCGTTTGTTTATGCGATGCTGATAATAACCGCCTTAAGACTTTCGAAAACAAATACCCCAATTTGAAAATAAGGCATCTTGACGTTACCGATACTACACAACTTAAAACGGTCATTTCACCCTTTGATATTGTACTCTCGGCAGTGCCCGGGTTTCTGGGCTTTTCAACACTTAAAACCATTATTGAAGCCGGTAAAGACGTAGTTGATATATCATTCTTTGCTGAAAATGCTCTGGATCTCAAGCCTTTGGCAGAAAAAAATAATATAACAGCTGTTGTTGACTGCGGGGTTGCTCCTGGCATGGGGAATATCATTCTCGGACGCTATAATGAATTACTGAAATTGACGCATTTTGAATGTCTGGTTGGCGGATTGCCGAAGGTTAAGACCTGGCCGTTTTGTTATAAGGCTCCTTTCTCACCTGTTGATGTAATAGAGGAGTACACGCGTCCCGCAAGGTATGTTGAGCAGGGACAAATCATTACCCGTGAGCCCTTGTCAGACTGTGAATATGTGGAATTTGAAAAGGTGGGAACTCTTGAATCATTCAATACCGATGGCCTGCGAAGTATTTTATATACGATGTCACATATACCGAATATGAAAGAAAAGACCCTGCGTTACCCGGGTCATGTTGAGTATATAAAAGTTTTGAAGGCGAGTGGGTTTTTTGATGATGCTCCTGTTGAGTTAAAGGGAAAACGAGTCACTCCTCTGGAGATGAGCAGTAAACTTTTGTTTAATGCATGGAAATTAAATCCCGAAGATGAGGAATTAACCGTAATGCGGGTGACGCTGAGAGGTAAAGACCATAATGGGAATGATCAGGAAGTGATATATGATCTTTATGATGAATATTGTAAAAAGACAAAAACTTCCTCAATGTCTAGAACTACTGGATATACCGCCACCGCAATGGTTAATCTTATACTGGATGGACAATTCAATGCCAAGGGGTTGTTTCCGCCTGAGCAAATTGGAAAATATGAGTCTTGCTTCGATTTTATAATGTCCTATTTGGAAGAACGGGAGGTAATTTATGAAAAACGCTATACAACGATCAACTAAGGGCGTTCCTGCATCCTTGTTTCGCATTGCAGGACAAGTTGTCCCCTGATGTGCAGAATTCAAGAAACACACCATAATAGCTAAAATAGTTATCAAAATTATATAATTTTAGCCTTCCTCAGATTTCATAAAATTTTTTGTCCTAACCAGTCATGTTAGCAAACATTTTGATCACATCCGCCGGAAGGCGAGTTTCATTGCTTAAAGCCTTTCAAAAAGAATTGAGCTCAAGGTTCAAGGGAAGTGAGGTTTACGCTGCAGATTATGATCCGGAGTTGGCTCCTGCCTGTCATGTAGCAAGCAAAAGTTTTAGGGTTCCAAAAATTTCCGATGCGTCTTATTGTACTGAGCTTCTTGAAATCTGCAGAGCACAGGATATAAGGCTAGTCATTCCTACTTTGGATTCCGAATTAATGATCATGGCCGAAAATGCTGAAGAATTTAAGAAGCATGGGATACAGATCATCATATCGGCGCCTGAGTTTGTTCAGGTATGCCGGGATAAAAGATCGGTCAATACGTTTTTTCAATCCCGGGGAATAGAGATCATCAGGGAATATTCAAAACAGGACTATAAGTTACCCCTCTTCATAAAACCACTTGATGGTAGTGGTGCGGCGAATACCCATATAGTTTTTTCAGACAATCAGATTTCACAACATCAACTCCAGGATGTGAACCTGATGTTTTTACAGTATATCGATAAAAAAGAGTATGATGAATTTACCTTAGACCTTTATTATGACAAAGCGGGTAAATTGCGATGCGTCGTGCCAAGAAAGCGCCTTGAGGTAAGAGAAGGAGAGGTTAGCAAAGGCGTAACATGCCGTAATAGTTTAATACCTTTTATCAAAGCTAAACTTGGAGAGATCCGGGGGGTGAGAGGTTGTATAACCTTGCAATTGTTTAAAGAAAAAACTGGAGAGCATATAGCCGGTATTGAGATCAATCCGCGCTTTGGCGGCGGCTATCCGCTCTCGTACCTTGCCGGCGCAAATTATCCCGCCTGGATTATACAGGAATACCTGCTGGACGAGGTATTAGACGATCAATTCGACTGCTGGGAAGAAGACCTGCTTCTGTTACGTTACGATGATGAGATCTTGTCGCATGGATTTAAAGGTTGATGAAAAAAAGATAATTGCTTTCGATCTGGATGATACCTTGTATAATGAGATCGATTTTCTCAGATCTGGGTTTAAATCCATAGCGACCGAGCTGCAGGATGACTGGAAACCTCTATTGGCTCAGATGTTTGCCTTGTATAGAACGGGAGATGATGCTTTTAAATTTGTTCATCAGAATTATGATATGAGCATTCATAAGCAATTGGAGATATATAGATTTCATATACCGGAAATCAAACCGTTTCCAGGGGTCAGGAGCCTGTTCAAAGATATTGTTTCATATGGCGGAAAAATAGCTGTCATCACCGATGGCCGGTCTCGAACCCAACGGAATAAAATAAAGGCCCTTGGCCTGAACACATGGATTCAAGAGATCATCATTTCTGAAGAGACGGGGCATGAGAAACCCGATCCGTTTAACTTTAAGCTGATCGAAGAAACATTTCCAGGTCATGCATACTGTTACGTTGGAGATAATTTATCAAAGGACTTTCTAATTCCAAACAAACTTGGCTGGGATACGATTTGTTTAATGGACAATGGCAGAAATATCCATTTTAACACCTTTGAATGTATTGATGATCCTTTATATTGCCCGGGCGCTTTTATAGAAAAATTCAACGACCTCAAGGTGTTTTCTGAATTTCAGAAATAGTTGTATCCTTTTACGACTGATTCTTTCAGAATTTTCTCCCTAAAAAACCGATTAATCCGCAAATATGAAAAGATCAGTCTCATAGGCACGAGATGGCGATACCAGGTGTTTTTCTCGAAAAGTATCCATTTGAGTTTAGCCAGGTGCCTGAATTTTGATTCCGGACGTATTAAAAAATCTTTGATAAATAGAAAAAGATTTTCGCCTTGATCAATAGAATATTGAATACCGACTTTGTTATCTCCTATATTCTGAATGAATCCTTTATTCAATACCGTCATGAATTTCATTTTATCGCTGTTAATGAGTAATCCGTTTCTAAGAGCGAGACCGGTAATTTTACGCTGAACAATCGCATAGTTATAGCAAATAAGGCTAAGATCTTCTAACAAGACCTTGAATTGTTCCATCATAAAGTCCTGGTGAAACCTGAGGTGTTTTTCGAACAAATCCCGTTCCAGAGGATGATGGTATTCAATTGTAAAATTTTCAACGGTTTTGTCATATCCCAGAACACTTCCCTGATTTGCAGAAAGCAGCTGCTCGTAAATTTGGGTATTGGCCATCAGAATATGATCGGAATAAACTGTATAGGGGTGTACTGAAAAAACAAGGCCATACCGTTTGGTCCGTTTCAATATATTATAAGTCTCTCTTAGCCCCATATAGAACCCGGTTACAGCATATTTTTCGTTCAGGACTTTATAGATAACCTCCTGCATAGTTCCACCCCAACCGACATCGACAAGGTTAATTCCCTCTGATCTAAAATCAACTTCAAATGAACTCAAATAGGTCAGGAAAGCTTCACGTTGTTTGTTGCGATTTACTTCATAGGCCTCTTCAAATAATGGTAGAGCCAATAAGGTATCAAAGGCTTCGGAATGAAAAAAATCTTCAATTGGCTTATCTCTATCCCACTGAGCCAAAGAAGAGAGCAGCTTAGACCGGTCTTCGGAATCAAAGGAGAAATTATTCAGGAAATCGGAGATGCTGAGCGTCTTGAAACGCTCCTTCAAATAACGGAATTCTTCCTGATCAAGTGCCTCATAACCTACCTGAAAGGCGGCCTGTCGGGACATTCTGATATAGTG
>JABDPL010000088.1 GCA_013042825.1 Flavobacteriaceae bacterium
CCATAAGTGTTGAGGCGGTCGATTTCGATTATGACAATGATGGGGATCTCGATATTTATGTGACAAATTCTGACCAGGCATCTATTTTTCACGAAAACAAACTATTGAATTTCGATGAACCTTCCGCTTTAAATTGGTTTAAAGTGATTCCTGAAGGTACGGTCTCAAATCGGGATGGCATAGGCACTGATTTTACAGTTATTACAAATACAGGAACTTATAAACGTTTTTATACCGGCGTTGGATTTTTAGGACAAAGCCTGCAACCGATTCATTTTGGTTTGGCCGGTAACGAACAGATCCAGGAATTGCAGATCAAATGGCCTTCCGGAATTGAAGAATCATATACATCGCTTAACGCCAATACTATTGTTAAAGTGACTGAAGGTCAGGGCTTGCAGGTTCTTGATATTGGCCCAAGTATAAAGATATATGGCTGTACCGATCCACAGTCTTGCTCCTACAATCCTGAAGCAACCGTTGATGATGGGAGTTGTTCCTATCTGCCCTCTGCCGTGATTTCCGGACCGTCCAATTCGGGCTTTCTGAAGACGGAATCCTATAGTTATCCAATTGGAAACGAGTCGCAAGTGAATTGGTCAGTCCAAAATGGCGAGATCCTCTCCGGTCAGGGCAGCGATACCGTTATAGTAAAATGGGGTGTTGAAGAAACTGGTCGTATAACAGTTCGTGAAAATGATTTGAATTGTTACGGCCTGGAGGTTGAGTTGGAAGTTAGTTTAAATATAAATGACATTGAACCTGACAAGTCGATTGTGAGAATCTGGAATGAAGCTTTATTAGAAGCTATACGCGGCGATTTTGCCAGACCTACTGTTCATGCCAGGAATTTATTTCATACGAGTGTAGCCATGTATGATGCCTGGGCCATTTATGACGACCAGGCCAGGCCTTATCTTATTGGAAATGAGGTGCACGGATTTAACAGTGAGTTGTTGGACTTTATACCCATTGAAGATAAGGAGGCATCCCAGAAGAAAGCCATAAGTTATGCTGTATATCGTTTGCTTTCACACAGATTTCTGAATTCCCCTAAAGCTGAACAAATACAACAAAGGCTCGATCTCATTATGGATCAGTTGGGCTATGAAACAGAATTCGCAACATCAACCCTTTATCAATTTGGAAATGCTGCGGCTTTGGGAAATTACATTGCAGAAACGGTGATAAATTTTGGCTTACAGGATGGGTCACGCGAGCAATTTGATTACAATAATGCCTATTATGAACCGGTTAATCCGGCTTTGGTTCCGGATTCGCCGGGAAATCCGAACCTTATCGATCCCAACAGATGGCAACCATTAAGCCTGGACTCCTTTATCGATCAAAGCGGTAATCCAATCGATGGAACAACAATTGATTTCCTAAGTCCGGAATGGGGTGATGTTTATCCCTTTGCCATGAATGAATCTGATGAAGTTCAATTTAGCCGTGATGGCAATTTATATTCTGTTTATAACGATCCTATGGAGCCACCTTATTTAGAAGCTTCTGGTCTGGAAAGTTCCAGTCAGTATTACAAATGGGGTTTCTCCCTGGTATCTGTCTGGGCTTCTCATCTTGACCCGACAGATGGCGTTATCTGGGATATATCGCCGCGCTCTGTGGGCAATATCGATGTCGAAGATTTTCCATCGACAGTATCGGTTTATCCTGAATTCTATGATCTTTTCGATGGGGGTGATATTGGAACCGGTCATGCTATGAATCCATTTACCGGGCAACCTTATGAAGATCAAATGGTTCCGCGTGGTGATTATACGCGGGTTTTAGCCGAATTTTGGGCTGATGGACCCGATTCGGAAACGCCACCAGGGCATTGGTTTACCATCCTTAATTATGTAAATGACAACCCCGTTTTCGAGCGACGATTTGAAGGTGAGGGTGAGGAATTAGATCCGATGGAATGGGATGTAAAAGCCTATTTTATCATGGGTGGAGCCATGCATGATGCCGCCATATCAGCCTGGAGTATAAAGGGTTGGTATGATTATATTCGTCCGATTTCCGCCATTCGATATATGGCTGGAAAGGGACAGAGCTCAAATGAGGCCTCGCCCAATTATCATCCTGAAGGAATTCCGTTAATAGAAGGATTGGTCGAACTAGTTGAGGCGGGTGATCCCCTGGCTGGGTTTTTTAACGAGAATACTGATAAGATAAAATTATATACCTGGAGAGGGCCTGATTATATAATAGATCCGGCAACTGACAATGCTGGCGTAGGATGGATTCTGGCCGATAACTGGTGGCCCTATCAACGCCCAACCTTTGTTACACCACCCTTTGCAGGCTATGTCTCTGGTCATTCAACCTATTCTAGAGCGGCTGCCGAGGTACTTACCTTATTGACCGGTGATCCTTATTTTCCCGGTGGTATGGGAGAATTCATCGCCAGAAAAAATGAATTTCTAGTGTTTGAAGAAGGGCCTTCTGTCGATGTGAATTTACAATGGGCAACATATAGGG
>JABDPL010000089.1 GCA_013042825.1 Flavobacteriaceae bacterium
ACGCTAATCGGGGAAAAAAGGTGATAGGCGTGGTATCCCAGAAGGATGAGGTGACCGAGAACCCTGGTGTTAATGACATCCACACTTCGGGAACCGTAGCCCAGATATTGAAGGTGCTTAAAATGCCCGATGGGAACACGACCGTAATCATTCAGGGGAAAAAGCGGTTCCAGATCGCCGAGCTTATCACTGAAGAACCATATATGAATGCGACAGTTCGAGAACTGCCGATGACCAGGCCCGAACCGGGTAAGGCTGAGTTCGGTGCAATCATAGATTCTATACGTGAGCTAGCTCTGCAGATCATTCGTGATAGTCCGAATATCCCAAGCGAGGCCTCCTTCGCGATCAATAATATTGAAAGTAGCAGTTTCCTGGTGAATTTTGTTTCCTCTAATATGAATCTCTCGGTCAAGGATAAGCAGGAACTTCTTGAAATCAATGACCTTGAAGAACGGGCACTGGCCACATTAAAACACATGACTATAGAGGTTCAGAAATTGGAACTTCGCAACGATATTCAATCTAAGGTACAGAGCGATATCAGCCAGCAGCAGCGGGAGTATTTCCTTCATCAACAAATGAAGACCATTCAGGAGGAATTGGGTGGTTCGTCATCCGAAGATGATATCATTGAGATGAAAAAGTTGGCTAAGAGGAAGAACTGGGATAAAAAGATCGCTCTGCATTTCGACAAGGAGATATCCAAGCTCCAGCGCATGAACCCACAGGTAGCTGAATATTCAATACAGCGGAATTATCTCGAACTCTTCCTCGAATTACCCTGGAATGAATACAGCGATGATATTTTCGACCTCAAACGGGCAAAACGCATCCTGGATCGCGATCACTACGGTCTTGATGATGTTAAACAACGTATAATCGAATACCTGGCAGTACTTAAACTTCGAAAGGACATGAAATCTCCTATTCTCTGTCTTTACGGACCTCCGGGAGTAGGTAAAACCTCTCTTGGTAAGTCCATCGCTGAAGCTGTAGGCCGGGAATATGTGCGCATGTCCCTGGGTGGATTAAGAGATGAGGCAGAGATCCGTGGCCACAGAAAAACATACATAGGGGCTATGCCAGGAAGGATTATTCAGAATATAAAGAAAGCCGGAACCTCTAACCCGGTATATGTGCTCGATGAGATTGATAAACTCAGTGCCTCGCACCAGGGCGATCCGTCTTCAGCAATGCTTGAAGTACTGGACCCTGAGCAGAATTTTGATTTCTATGATAATTTCCTGGAGATGGGATATGACCTCTCTAAGGTGATGTTTATTGCAACTGCCAACAGCCTTTCAAATATCCAGCCCGCATTGTTAGACCGCATGGAAATCATCAACGTTACCGGCTATACCATCGAAGAGAAAATTGAGATTGCCCGACGCCATTTGCTGCCGAAGCAACTCAAGGAACACGGACTTACAAAGGATGATCTCAAGATCGGTAAACGTCAACTCGAAAAGATAGTTGAAGGCTATACCCGGGAATCGGGAGTTCGCGGACTGGAGAAGAAAATCGCAAAAATGGTACGCTATGCAGCCAAGAATATCGCGATGGAAGAATCCTATAATGTGAAGATCACCAATGAAGATATCGTTGAAATTCTTGGTAGTCCGAAACTGGAGCGTGACAAATACGAGGACAATAATGTAGCAGGTGTTGTCATAGGTCTGGCCTGGACGCGCGTTGGTGGCGATATTTTGTTTATCGAGTCGATACTTTCACCCGGCAAGGGCACATTAACCATTACGGGTAACCTGGGTAAGGTTATGAAAGAATCGGCAACTATCGCCATGGAATTTATCAAGGCAAATGCGAAGAACCTTGGGATCAGTCCTGACATTTTCTCAAAATATAATGTACATATTCATGTGCCTGAAGGCGCTACACCCAAAGATGGTCCGAGTGCCGGAATAACGATGCTTACTTCACTGGTGTCGCTCTTCACCCAGCGCAGGGTGAGAAAGAACCTGGCCATGACAGGGGAGATCACCCTGAGAGGGAAGGTTCTTCCTGTTGGCGGAATCAAGGAAAAGATACTTGCTGCAAAGCGTGCAAGGATCAAAGAAATTATACTCTCGGAAGACAATCGGGCAGATATAAAGGAAATCAAACAAGAATATCTCAAAGGCCTGACTTTTCATTATGTCAAGGACATGAGCGAAGTTATCGATATAGCGATTACCGATCAGAAGGTCAGGCATGCAAAAGTTCTATAAATTAACCCGGTTTATCCGGGTTTTTTAATAAGCTGAAAATAAAAAAAGAGGCTAATCGTTTTAAAATAGATTTGGTTACTTTTGCAGCTTTATGAGAAGAACCCTTGTCTTGGTACTACTTGTGTTGAATTCATCCTTGTCCTTTTCGCAGCTGGGAGGCGAATCTACCTATCAATTTCTGAATCTCATATCTTCTCCGCGACAAGCGGCCCTTGGAGGAAAAGTAATCACCAATGTCGATTATGACGTAACCCAACCCCTGTATAATCCGGCCACTATAAATGTAGAAATGAATAATCAACTGGCGTTGAATTATTCGAGCTATCTGGGAGGCATTAATTATGGGACCGCGGCCTATGCCTACACCTGGGACAGGCGCACCCAAACCTTTCACATCGGTGTAACC
>JABDPL010000007.1 GCA_013042825.1 Flavobacteriaceae bacterium
GCCGATGGTGATGACGGATGTCCTAATGAAGCAGGACCTGCGGCTAACAACGGTTGCCCATATCCTGATACAGACGGTGACGGCGTTCTTGATAAAGATGACCAGTGTCCAGATAAAGTAGGAACAGTTGCAAATAACGGATGTCCAGAAGTTACTGAAGCAGTAGCCAAAACACTGAATGATTACGCAAAAACAATCTTGTTTGATACTGGTAAGACAACGATCAAATTCGAGTCTGCTGAAATCCTTTCAAACATAGCCGGAATACTCAAAGAGTACTCAAATGCGAAATTCAATATCGACGGTCATACTGACAGCGTTGGTAGTGAATCTTTGAATCAGAAGTTATCTGAAGGTCGTGCTCAGGCGGTTGTCGATTGGCTGGTTGAAAACGGAATCGATCGTTCAAGGTTAACTGCAAGAGGATTTGGAGAATCTCAGCCAATCATGAGCAATAACACTCGTGATGGTAGAGCAAGAAACCGACGTGTGGAGATCAACCTGATCAAAAACTAAAAAACTGAATTCAATTCGATAAGTTTAGAAAAACGCTCCGGAAATCCGGAGCGTTTTTTATTTTTAACCTATGGCCACATTTATTCAGGACGTCATAGGCAGATTAAAGGAGGAATACGATGAATTCAGTGATCTAACCTTTGTACTTCCCAGTAAACGCGCGGGCCTTTTTTTATTGAAAGAATATGCGGGATCTGTGTCAACCACCCAATTCGCACCCGAGATTTGGAGCATAGAAGAATTCGTTCAGGAATTGTCCCAACTGAGGCCCATTTCAAGTACCAAGCTGCTCTTTCAATTTTATCAAATCTATTTAGACCAGTCATCGATCGGTGAATACGATTCATTTGAGAAGTTTATCGGGTGGGCTCCTCTATTACTCCATGACTTCAATGAAATTGACCGTTACCTTGTTGACGCTTCCAAACTCTTCAATTACCTGGAAGCCATCCAGGATATCCAACATTGGTCGGTGGGCGATGATCAAACCCCGTTGATTAAAAGTTATCTGTCATTCTGGAAATCCTTTGAGCCGCTGTATCAGGACCTCATTTCACATTTACTCAACACCGGTAGAGGCTATCAAGGCCTTCTGTACAGGGAGGGTGTAAAAAATCTCGAAACTTATATTCAAAGATATCCCCGCCGCCAGCATATCTTCATCGGTTTTAACGCGCTGAACAAAGCCGAATCAACAATTATACAGGAGCTGCTTGAGCATGGCAAAGCGAAGGTTTTCTGGGATATCGATAATGCTTTCCTAGAAAACGAAAAACACAGTGCCGGACATTTCATTAGACAATACCGTTCAGGTTGGAAATATTTTGATCAGAACGATTTTGAATGGTCCCACAATCATTTTTCACAAGAAAAATCAATAAAGATACTTGGAGCTCCTGGAAATATAGGACAAGCAAAACATGTAGGTGAGATCATCAAGGACCTCATAGAACAAAAAAAGGATCTTAACCGGGTGGCGGTCATCCTTGGTGACGAATCTCTATTGGTGCCGCTGTTAAGTTCTTTACCGAAAGAGATCGAGGCATTGAACATCACCATGGGATTGCAGTTGAGGTTTTTGCAACTTTCAGGATTGTATGATACATGGTTTTCCCTGCAGGAAGAATTCAGAGGTAGATTCTATTATAAAGCTGTGGTCAAACTGTTATCCCATCCCACCATTTACCGCTTGTTCGACGGTGGAAACTTCAATACAGCCGACAATATTATCGAGAATATCCGGGAACGGAATATAGCTTTTATTTCTGTGGAAGACCTCATAACCATAGCCGGAGAAAACGATGATCTAATCAAGCTTCTTTTTACAACATGGGGTAATGATACCGTTTTTGCTCTAAAACAAATAAACGCACTCAACTACAGGATCAAGGATTGCCTCACTCTCAATTCCGATGCTAATGAAATAGCGCTCGAGTCTCTATATCGTTATCACCAGTTATTTAATTCAATAGAGTTGTTGATTGATGAATTTCCATATATAGATTCGATCAAGACCCTGAGAAGCCTTTTTCAGGAATTGCTGAAACAGGAAAATTTGGATTTTAAAGGAGAACCGCTCAAAGGATTACAAATTATGGGCATGCTCGAATCCAGGGTATTGGATTTTGATACCGTCATTATGACCTCTGTAAATGAAGGTATCCTGCCTGCCGGGCATCGCGAACAGTCCTTTATTCCGTTCACCTTGAAAAAGACCTATGAGCTTCCCACCTATATGGAACGCGACGCGATATATTCGTATCATTTTTTCAGATCGATACAACGTGCAACACAGGTTTTCCTTTTGTACAATACCGATACCGATACTTTTAATTCCGGGGAAAAAAGCCGTTTTATTACCCAATTAGAGTTGCATGGGAAGCACCGTATTGAACAGGCGGTTTTGAGTCCGGAAGTCCCCCGGTTGCGGTCTTCTGAGAGGACGATCAGGAAAACTCCTGAGATTATCGATATTCTGAAGGCAAAACTGGCTGAAGGTATTTCTCCTTCCGCCTTACTTCAATATATTAGGAACCCTATAGACTTTTACATGCAATATGTACTGGGCATTAAAGAAACAGAACAAGTTGAAGAGGTGGTTGAAAGCCATACCCTGGGAACCGTGATCCATGAGACCCTAAAAGAACTTTACCAGGATTTTCTGGGTGAATTCCTGATACCAGAAAATCTAAAAACCGCTTTGGATAAGAGTCCGGTACTTATCAAGAAATATTTTTCAAAATATTACAGGGAAGGAGATCTTAGCCAGGGGAAGAACCTTATTATTTTTGAGATCGCCAAGCAGTATGTCAGTAATTTTATACGATCGGAGATCAGGGCTGTAAAACATGGGCATCAAATCAGAGTTACAGGAGTTGAGCAAACAGTTAAAACGTCGGTTTCTCTTGATGGTATCCCATTTAAACTTAAACTTAAGGGGCAGGTAGACAGAATAGATGAATTTAACGGTATGACCCGTATCATTGATTATAAGACCGGACTGGTAAAATCTTCGGAGGTGGAAATCGTGCATTGGGAGGATCTGACTTCAAGTTACAGAGCCTACGGCAAGAGTTTTCAAATTTTGATGTATGCTTTCATACTGAATGAGTTGAACCATGTGACTCCGGGGTTTGAAGCTGGAATAATTTCATTTAAAAACCTGAATTCCGGATTTTTGAAATTTGCAACAAAGGACAGGACTGGAGCTTATGCCAAGAAAAACAGCCTGATCACCGAAGCTGAGCTCCAGCAATTTAAACTTGAATTGACCAGGCTCATAAAAGAGATCCTCAATCCTGAGATCCCATTTGAAGAAAAAGACATATGAAAACTATAAGTAATCACGTAATTCCCGGCCCGAATGGAAGGCCTATTATTCTCGACATTTTTATGCCTGTGGAAGCAAAAGATGCGCCACTTGTTATATTCTGTCATGGATATAAGGGATTTAAGGATTGGGGCGCCTGGAATATTATGTCCCAAAGCTTTGCAGGGAAGGGTGTCGCAATCATAAAGTTCAACTTCTCATTCAATGGCGGGACAGTGGAGCAGCCAATCGATTTTCCCGACCTCAAGGCTTTTTCACAGAATAATTACAGCAAGGAACTCGACGACCTGCATACCGTCCTGAATTGGATTGAAGTATCAGATATGATATCTTCTTCAATAGACCGGTCTGATATCACTGTTATGGGGCATAGCCGCGGAGGCGGTATAGCTGCCCTGGCAGCAAACACAGACCAAAGAATCAAAAAATTGATCACCCTGGCAGGCGTAAGTGATTTCGAGGCCCGGTTCAATATCGGTTCAGAAGAATTCGAAACCTGGAAAAGGGAAGGTGTGAAGTATGTTCTTAACGGCAGGACCAAACAACAAATGCCTCATTTGTTTCAATTCTATAAAGACTTTGAGGCCAATGCCAATCGCCTGAACATTGAAAAGGCTTTGCGATCCTTGCAGATCCCACATCTGATCATTCATGGTAATGCCGACACCTCTGTTTCTGTTGAAGAAGCCCACAATATGTATGAATGGAACCCTGATGCAGAGCTGTTCATTATTGAAGGGGCCAATCATGTATTCGGGGTGTCACATCCGTGGAATCAAAATAACTTGACTGATGCTATGAATGCCGCTGTCAGCAGAATAGTAGATTTTATCTCAACCCAGGAAAATGAATAAAGGTCTAAAGCGCCATTATCTAATTATTTTACTCGTCTTCGTTATTTTCTTCGTGATATCCTTTATTACGAACATTTTGAATTCTATAATGGCCGATGTAAAGTCCAGCTTTAACCTTAATTTATTTCTCTCCGGGCTATTACCTTTTTCTTTTTTTATCGCATACGGTGTAATGTCTATTCCCGCCGGATTCCTTTCAGAACGCTATAATGATCAAAAGCTTCTGGGGTATTCCTTTCTTCTTATTGCAATTGCTGCACTTTTATTCATTGTTTTCCCCGGGTATTGGGTCTTTGGTTTTACCCTGTTCATAATGGGTTGCAGCATGGCTGTACTCCAGGTTATTATCAATCCCTTGCTCCGTGCTGCAGGTGGTGAGGAACATTTTGCATTCAATTCTGTTCTCGCGCAGCTGGTTTTTGGCGGTGCTTCATTTCTTAGTCCGTATCTATACATGTACCTGATCAACGATCAGAATCCCGATTTTCTGGTCAGCACTCTAACATCCCTGGTTCCTGAAAACCTACCCTGGGTATCCTTGTATCTCGTTTTTGCCGGAATTGCTCTAATCATGTGGGGTATCATAAAACTTGTGAGCTATCCTGAATTTGAGAAGACTGAAGACGAACGAAGTGGGGATAAGAGAACATATTTACATCTTCTCAGAAACAAATGGTCTATTCTCTATTTCCTTGGTATCTTTTGTTATGTCGGTACTGAACAAGGCATAGGAAATTGGATTTCACAGTTCCTTTTCCAATATCATGACCTGGGTCCTCAAACCATTGGAGCCAATACAGTCTCCAGATTCTGGGCCATGCTTACCATTGGCTGTTTGTTAGGTTTGATCCTGTTAAAGATATTAGATAGTCGCGTGGTATTGGTCTTTTCAAGCCTGGCAACCATCATCACCCTGATTGTAGCACTAACGGCATCTACCGAATGGAGCGTGAGGGCCTTCCCTATGATCGGGTTCTTTATCTCCGTGATGTGGTCAGTTATTTTTTCCCTCGGTCTGAACTCCGTAAAAGAACATCACGGGGCACTGTCAGGCATTCTTTGCACCGGGATTGCGGGCGGAGCTGTTATGCCTTTGATCGTCGGCGGTCTGGGTGATCTGTTCGAACTTAAAACAGGGATGTTTTTTCTGATCCTCCCCTTGCTGTTCATA
>JABDPL010000091.1 GCA_013042825.1 Flavobacteriaceae bacterium
CGGTTTGCTTGAGCGTGTAGGTCCGTTGGTCGGTGCATCTGCCGGAGTTCATGCCTCCTTGATATTTTTAAGCACTTATATTCCGGATTATGAGGTTAGAATCTTCACCTTCAACATAAAACTTAAATATATAGCTCTTGTTCTGGTAGCACTTGATATACTCGGTTTATTCGGAACCAATCCGGGAGGAAATGTGGCGCATATCGGTGGTGACCTGCTGGGCTTTTTCTATGCCTGGCAATTACAACGAGGCCAGGATATTGGTAAGGGATTTGAGCGCATAATGGATAGCTTCGCTTCGCTTTTTAGTGGAAGAAAAACACGAATGAAAACGGTTCACAGATCGAAAAAAAGTAAATATGCCGGTCACTCTAAAAAAGAATTTGAAGAATACAACAACCAAAAACAAATCGACCTGATACTCGATAAGATCAGTAAAAGCGGGTATGAAAGTCTGAGTAAGGAGGAGAAGGAGATTCTATTCCGTGCTGGTAAAGAGTAATTATGAAAGGTCTAAACTTTTATGATAAATTCATTTTCGTTGTAAATTCCGCTGCAGCAGCGGTCCTGCTCATTGCCTATATCCTGCCATACCTGGCACCTAAGTCTTTCGGATTACTGTCGGTGCTCAGTCTCACCGTTCCGTTTCTTATCATTCTGAACTTGCTGTTTTTTTTGTACTGGCTTCTTAGAGTTAAGAAGCAATTGGTGCTATCGCTGGTTGTGCTGTTGATAGGATATAAATATATAAGTTCGTTATATAAATTCAGTGCTAGCGATACCTCTGCAGTTGAAAGTGAGTTGGCCCTGATGAGCTATAATGTGAGACTCTTCAATGTATACAACTGGATAGATGAAGACAATATTGGCGAGCAGATCATGACTTTTATTCATGATGAGAATCCGGATATTGTCTGTTTTCAGGAATTTCATCCGGATGAACAGGTCAAATCCGATACTTATCCTTATAAGTTCGAAGAACTATCCGGTACACGCATGCGTTACGGACAAGCCATTTGGTCAAAATATCCATTTGTCAATAAGGGATCGATTGCCTTTCAGAATACCGCCAACAATGCCATTTTTGCCGATGTTGTAAATGGACAGGATACCATAAGGATATACAATGTGCATTTACAATCCTCAGGTATTAAGGCTGATATTGAACCTTTGGAAAAAACAAATTCCCGCAGGCTGATTCGCCGGGTGGCAAATACCTTCCGTATGCAACAGGAACAGGCAGGACAAGTGATAGAACATATGAAAACCTCACCTTACAAAACCGTGGTTTGCGGGGATTTCAACAATACGGCCTATTCCTATGTTTATCGCCAGATAAAGGGAGATTTAAACGACACTTTTGAAGCGGCCGGCCAGGGTTTCGGCCGGACATTCACCTTTAAATATTTCCCGGTCAGGATCGATTTTATACTGGCAGATCCGGTTTTCAGGATTAACGGATTCAAAACCTTCAACGTGAATCTGTCTGATCATTATCCCATTTTAAGCAGCCTTTCCCTAGGCGAATAACGGGCTTAAATCCTGGTTCAATAAATAGTTTTCCGATGCCGGCCCTTCGTTGAATAAGAGGTCCAGAACACTCAAGTTGGAAATAAAACCGTGCTTATTTTTGAATACCTGTATATACTGCTGTAGCAGACATTGGGCATCCTTTCTGGGATCAGCCAAAAACCGCAGGTCATATTCAGCGGGAGTCTTTTGATATTCAGTTGTTAGTTTCCATGATATTTCTAGATCTAAGCAGCTGCATAGAAGCTCCATGCTTGCTATGCTCAGGTTTATGAGATTATCAAAAGGCCGGTTGAAGAACTCTTCAAAATAATGGTCGTAATATTGAAAGTATGGAGAGGTGCTGTAAGCGCTCTTCAGTGATTTCCAGTGAATCGCCTGCCAGGATTCCCGCTTTGATATCCGAACTTCAGAATATGGTTGTCTTAACCTTTGTGTATAATTAACCGGGACCGTAAGGGTTAACAGTCCATTGGCGCCATAGATCAGTGTGCGGTTACGGTAGGTTTGCTTTTGATAATTTCCGTAAACCTCAAGTGTAAGGCCATCAGCCTGGGCAATGCTCGCGACAGTCAGGATATTCGGGAAATAGGTAGGACAGATCAGTATATTCATATCGCAAAACCGAATGCCTCAATAATATGCCTATAAACTCTTAGCAGCTTTTCTTCGTTTTCTGAATTTATTGAATCCCCATGCCAGGCTGAGAAAAACAAGAAAATGAATCAGGTATGACACGCGTTCTCCGCTGCCATGCACAGTAGTAAAGAAGCGTTCCAATCTTGGATTCTTGATACCGTTCCAGCTCATCCAAATAAACACCGGTTTTCCTACCACGTGGTCGAATGGCACATAGCCCCAAACACGTGCATCCAGAGAATTATGGCGGTTGTCACCCATCATCCAGTAATAGTCCTGCTTAAACGTGTAGGTTTTGGCAGACTCTCCGTTAATCAGGATCTGGTTACCTTCCACCCGGAGTTCATTGCCCTCGTATTCGGTAATGATGCGCTTGTAGAGTGGCAACACCTCCAGGTTCAGGTCTACTGTTTTTCCTTCTTCCGGAATATAAATGGGCCCGAACCAGTCGTTATTCCATGAATAATCGGGATGATCGGGAAAAATACCATCAGTACGCTGCCCTTGCGGTTCTTTAATCGGTGTTATTGAAGCAACATTGGGATGATTCTTGAATTTGCTCAAGGCCTCATCGCTGATTGCTACAAACCTATAGGTATTTTGCGCATTAATGATGCCGAAGGGGTCGGTTATATCGTACCGCTCGGCCATTATTTTCGGATTGAATTGGCGGGTCTTGGGCTGCACCTGATAGGAGAATTGCAGTTGTGCCCTGTCCGGTAATTCATTCTTCTCACCATTGATGTAGACATAGCCATTCCTGACCTCAAGAGAATCTCCGGGCAAACCGACGCATCGTTTTACCAGGTTGGTCTTTTTATCGAAAGGCTTGTAGTAATAACGGTCGGCAGGTTTATACATATGATACATGGTATCGGCCGGCTGGTTGAATACAACGATTTCGTTGCGTTTAATCTTCTGAAATCCCGGTAACCTGAAGTAGGGGAATTGCAGTTTATTCTTCCATGAGTTCGCTTTTTCTCTTCTATCTTCCGCTATGTAGGATTTGATCTTAAGTATGGGAATCGTATCATGAACCATAGGCGCTGCCACGGCGGTTTTCGGAGCCCGGGCGCCATAATGGTATTTGCTGACGAAAAGAAAGTCGCCAACAAGCAATGATTTTTCAAGGGAAGAGGTAGGAATTACATAGGGTTGCATAAAATAGGTATGCACTATGGTGGCCGCTACAATAGCGAACAGAATTGAACTCACCCATTCACCCGAAGACGACTTCGGATTTCTATCCCGGTTTTCGACATATTGAACATCGATAACGTAGCTCATATAATAACTATAAAAGCCAAGTGTCAAGATAGCCAGAGCGGTATCTGTGACGCTGTTCTTTCCGAAACTACGGGCTGTTTCAACCCATAGAACAGGAATCATTATCAGGTTTATTATCGGCAGGAAAAGAAGGATCAACCACCACCAGGGCCGGTTTATGACCTTCATAAAGATGAAGCCATTATAAACAGGCAAAAAGGCTTCCCATGCCTGTCGCCCGGCTTTTATATATAGCCTCCAGGTCCCGACACCATGAACTACCTGAATAAGCAGTCCAACTAATAACCATTGTGTCCAACTCATGAATGTTTCGTTTTAAGGTGTAAGTTCTATTCTTTTCTTTACCGTTACAAATATGGGGTTAATTAACCAATATTTAACACGTCCCTCATGCTAAAAACGCCTGTTTTCCCTTGAAGCCATTCTGCCGCAACCACTGCACCAAGGGCGAATCCCTTTCGGCTAAAAGCTTCATGATTGATTCTGATGGCATCGACCTCCGATGTATACTCAACCGTATGTGTTCCCTTAACATCCTTAATCCTTTCCGAACTGACCCGAATAGCTTTTTCCGATACATCTTCACCCGATGACCAGTTCTCATAGGTAGAATGCCTGATAATATCCTGTGCAAGAGTTATGGCAGTTCCACTGGGAGCATCGAGTTTTTCGGTATGATGGATCTCTTTAATCCTGGCCTTATACTGTTCCTGACCTCCGATGATCGCGGCTAACTTTCGATTGATCTCAAAAAAGATGTTTACACCGAGGCTGAAATTCGATGCGTAAATAAAAGCGCCATTTTGCTCGAGACAGATAGAAACAATATCATCGTATTTCTTTAGCCAGCCTGTTGTTCCGGAAATAACTGGAATTCCAAGTTTTAAACAAAGAGAGATATTTTCAAAGGCGGAATCCGGTATGCTGAAATCAATAGCAACATCTGCCCCCGTTAAATCATAATCTGTGATGTCATTAGAAACCCTGCAAACGATTTCATGCCGGCGTTGAAGAGCAACTTCCTCAACGGCCATACCCATTTTTCCGTAACCCAACAGTGCTATTTTCATCTTAAAATTTAAAATTGAATGTGAGTCCGAGATTGGTGGTAGCATCTAATTCATTGAAATTCAAATGCGGTTTAACGGCCAGGTTTTCATCAACATTATACTGTAATAAATGCGCATCGACATTGGCGTCGATGATGTTCAAAGCATACAATCCCAAGGTGACCAGAATCGAGATTTCACGATTTCGCCTAAGGGACTGTTGTGCCCGAATCAAGCCGTCATTTGATATGGCCGGAGTCGACAAGGGATCGCCGTTCGTATCGGTTCCCCAGAATTCGTCATCATCGAATCCGGCTAGCCTTCGTTTATAGGCGTCGCGATACCTGTTGTATTCATTCGTATTATCGATATAGAAATAGACTCCCGTTCCAAGGGCTGCATATACGATCGGGATTTTCCAGTATTTCTTGTTGTAAGCCTGACCTAAACCTGGCAGAACAGCTGAGTAGAATGCTGCTTTTGAAGGGGATAGGGGATCAATAGGTTGGGATGGCACCGTGTCCTGAATTATGACGCGCTCTTCTGTAAAATCATCCTGATCTCCGGTGGTGGTTTCCTGAGCGATAGATAATCCTGAAAAACAAATAGCAAAAAGTACGCAAATGATCCTATTTTGCACCTTTTATCAATTTTAATATACGGTTAAAATCCTCTTTGGAATGAAATGGAATCGTGATCTTTCCACTCTTATCCTTTGATACTTTAACGGTGATTTTGTGTCCGAAGTATTCTGAGAAATCTCTGACCCCGTCTTTGATAAATTCAGGAATTTCTTGTTTCCTTCTCGATTTGATCTTTTTTGGGGATTTAAAATCCCTGACCAGTTCCTCTGTTTCCCTTACAGATAGCTTATCAAGTAGTATTTGTTCATAAACTTCAAGTTGAATCTGGGGATCCTCAATATTAACCAGTGCACGACCGTGACCCATGGAAATAAAACCATCACGCATTCCTGTTTGTACTATGGGATCAAGCTTGAGCAATCTGAGATAATTGGCTATGGTCGACCGATTTTTACCCACGCGCTCACTTAATTGCTCCTGGGTTAAATTGATATCCTTGATCAATCGCTGGTAAGAAAGAGCTATTTCAATGGGATCCAGATCCTGGCGCTGAATATTCTCGACAAGAGCCATTTCAAGCATTTCCTGATCGTTCGCTAACCTCACATAGGCGGGAATGGTATTCAGTCCGATCATTTTTGAGGCACGGTACCTGCGTTCTCCGGATACCAGTTGGAATTTGTTGAATCCTGTTTTTCTGACCGTGATGGGTTGAATTACCCCCAGTTCCTGAATAGACGAGGCTAATTCACGCAGTGTTTCTTCGTTGAATTGCGTGCGCGGTTGAAAGGGATTGACTTCAATACGGTTTATATCCAGTTCAACGATCTGACCTATAACCTGGTCTGCGTTCTTATCACTAACCGATTTTATATCGTTCTTCGGATCGTTCAGCAAGGCGGACAACCCCCGGCCCAGGGCCTGTTTTTTAGTTGCCTTTGCCATTATGCTTCGATTTCGTTTTTGGTAATTATCTCCTTGGCCAGGCTGAGGTAATTATTAGCCCCTTTGCTGCTTATATCGTAGTTGATTATACTTTCACCGAAACTCGGTGCCTCTCCAAGACGCACATTCCGCTGGATAATGGTTTTAAAAACCATATCACTGAAATGCTTTTGTACTTCCTCCACGACCTGATTCGACAGCCGTAACCTCGAATCATACATGGTGAGAAGCAGGCCCTCAATATCCAGATTCTGGTTGTGGATTTTCTGAACACTTTTAATGGTATTTAGCAGTTTGCCCAGGCCTTCCAATGCAAAATACTCGCATTGAATAGGAATGATCACAGCATCTGAAGCTGTCAGGGCATTAAGTGTCAAAAGCCCCAAGGACGGTGCACAATCAATCAGGATGAAATCATAGTTGGGTCTCAGGTGACTGATGGCTTTTTTAAGCATGTACTCCCGCTCTTCTTTATCGACAAGCTCGATTTCGATAGCCACCAGATCGATATGTGCAGGAATGATATCAACGTTGGGCGTGTTGGCATCCAGGATACAATCCTCTGCAGAAGCCGTATGTTCCAGGAGTTGATACGTACCGGCATCAACCTGACTGGTATCAATACCTAAACCCGAAGTAGCATTTGCTTGAGGATCGGCATCTATAAGAAGAACTCTTTTTTCCAATACGCCAAGTGATGCCGCCAGGTTAACCGAAGTGGTAGTCTTTCCTACGCCTCCTTTTTGATTAGCAACTGCAATGATTTTACCCATATATGTAAATCCAGATTTGGTACGCGTAAAAATACAATTAATTATGGGGATATGAAATGGAACTTGTTAACAATAGCCAGAGGTTTTTAACCGTCACAAACCAAAAAAAATGGAACCTATCCCATAAGGATCTCCAGAACTTTAATGGCTGCATCACTGATCTTGGTACCCGGCCCGAATACGCCAACAACGCCCGAGTCGAAAAGGAATTGATAGTCTTGTTTCGGGATCACGCCACCCACGACTACCATGATGTCATCCCTGCCATAGGACTTCAGTTCGTTTATCAATTGTGGTACGAGGGTTTTATGACCGGCTGCAAGAGAAGAAATTCCGAGAATATGGACATCATTTTCAACGGCCTGTTTGGCAGCTTCTGCGGGTGTCTGGAATAAGGGCCCTATATCGACATCAAAACCGATATCGGCATAGGCGGTAGCTACAACTTTAGCTCCCCGATCATGGCCGTCCTGTCCCATTTTTGCGATCATGATCCTTGGTCGCCGACCTTCCTTCTCGGCGAATTCATCAGCCATGGCCTGAGCCTTTAAAAATGATTCGTCCTGACTTATTTCCCTGCTATACACACCTGAAAAAGATTTAATTTGAGCCTTATATCTTCCAAATACATCTTCAAGGGCCTTGCTGATCTCACCAAGAGTAGCGCGAACCCTTGCAGCCTCTACTGCTAAAGCTAATAAATTTTCCTGTCCTGATCTTGCACATTGCCGCAAATTCTCAAGGGCCTTTGAAACTTCATCCGGATTTCTATTCGATTTAACCGCATTTAACCTTTCTATCTGTTGCTGCCTTACCAGGCGGTTATCCACTTCGAGAATATGCAACGGATCTTCGGCCTCTAAGGTGTAACGATTAACCCCTACGATGATATCCTGTCCTGAATCAATTCGTGCCTGTTTCCGGGCTGCCGCTTCTTCTATGCGTATTTTGGGTATTCCGGCCTCAATAGCTTTTGTCATGCCGCCCAGTTCTTCGATTTCCTGAATGTGTTTCCAGGCTTTGTGTGCGATATCATGGGTGAGTTTTTCCACATAATAACTTCCGGCCCAGGGATCAACTGTGCGTTTGATCTGGGTCTCTTCCTGAAGTATAAGTTGCGTATTTCGGGCTATACGCGCAGAAAAGTCAGTTGGAAGCGCAATTGCCTCGTCAAGGGCATTGGTATGCAGGCTTTGTGTTCCGCCAAAGGCTGCTGCCGAAGCTTCAATACAGGTCCTGGCCACATTATTGAAGGGATCTTGTTCGGTAAGGCTCCAGCCACTGGTCTGGCAATGGGTTCTCAGCATAAGCGACTTCGGATTCTGCGGATTGAACTGTTTTACCAGCTTAGCCCAGAGCATGCGGCCTGCGCGCATTTTCGCAATTTCCATGAAGTGATTCATGCCAATGGCCCAAAAAAATGATAACCTTGGGGCGAAATCATCGATCTTCATACCGGTCCCCAGTCCTTTTCTGATGTATTCCAGTCCGTCTGCCAGTGTATATGCCAATTCTATATCACATGTTGCACCCGCCTCCTGCATATGATAGCCCGATATACTGATGCTGTTGAATTTGGGCATGTGCCTGCTGGTATATTCAAAGATATCGGAAATTATGGCCATGGATGGTGCAGGCGGGTAGATGTAGGTGTTTCTTACCATAAATTCCTTAAGGATGTCATTTTGAATGGTTCCTTTAAGTTGATCCCTGGCAACGCCCTGTTCTTCTGCAGCTACAATATAGAACGCCATGATGGGTATAACAGCACCATTCATGGTCATGGAAACCGACATTTGATCTAAGGGGATCTCATCGAATAGAAGTTTCATATCCTCAACGCTGTCGATGGCTACCCCCGCCTTTCCTACATCGCCAACAACACGTTCATGGTCTGAATCGTAACCCCTGTGGGTAGGCAGGTCGAAGGCCACAGATAATCCTTTTTGTCCGGCTTTCAGATTTCGCCTGTAAAACGCATTGCTTTCCTCTGCAGTTGAAAAGCCGGCATACTGCCTGATGGTCCAGGGCCGTCTAACATACATGGTGCTGTATGGACCTCGAAGGAATGGTGGCAGACCCGCTGTGAAATCAAGATGTTTGAGTTCGGTTAAATCAGCAGGACCATAATAGGATTTCAACGGTATTTCTTCAGCTGTAGGGATTATTCGCTCTTGAACGGAAGATCGTCCTGAATCCGCGTACTCCAGCTTTATATGTTTTACGTCATTTCTCATGAATACCTCATCAATTCTCGTTTTCCAACTTGATTTTCTCGATGGCTTCCGAGAGTCGTCGTTCAATCACAGGTTCGATTTCCGTCTTTCTGATCTTGGTTTTTACGAATGGATATAATTGCAATTCATGTCCCATATGTTCATCGGGATTTTCGTATGTATTACTGCCGATCAGTACTTTTGCCTTCAAATCGAATTGTTCCTGTTCCTTATGACCACTTTCCCTGATCTTTCTCTGTATGGTTCCCGAGTTCAGTTGCTGGAGCAAGCCGCCGGATTCTTCAATCGTCCTGAAAAGGGCCAAGGCCTTTTCTGCTAATTGGGTGGTGATCGATTCGATATAGTATGATCCTTCAGCTGCATTTAGAACAGCATTGAAATAACTTTCATGTTTAAGGATCAACGGTTGATTGCGCGCTATACGCTCTCCAAAATCATTCGATTTATGGTAAAGCGCATCATAGGGGAGATTCTGGATGATATCGGCACCTCCCAATTTTGCACTCATGCACTCCAGAGTCGTCCGGATCATATTGTTATTATAATCGTAAATGGTTTTGTTCCTTCGTGATGGAATCGCCATTATGAGGCATTTATCAGCGACGGAATACACTTCGGAAAGTGATCTCCACAGCGCTCTGAGGGCGCGGATCTTTGCTATTTCAAAAAAGTAATTAGACCCAACACCGACCTTAAAAAGGGGTTTCAGGTTTATGCCATCCTGATAATGATTGAGATATTCGTTCATATGAGCCAGACCATAGGCTAGCTGCTGTATTATATTGGCTCCTGCGTTCTGATAAAGATCGGTTGACACACTCAGAACGGACCGGTTGTTTTTATTATCGATATGGGTCTTTAATAGCTGATGATCGGTTACCTTATCGTAGTACCAATTCCCTGTACGGGCGAAATTGCCAAGAATATCAATATCGAGATCGAAGTCCTTTGAGCCAAGTGTACTAAAAAAAGAATCGTGATGGGCATTGGGTATTCTCTCAAATTCCAGCAACAAATCCATATCGGAATCCGAAAGCTCTTTCATCAAATCATTTAGAGAATCCAGCCGGTTTTCAGCAACCATGATATGGCAATGATCCACACCATTATTTACTGCCTTCTCAATGGCCTTGAAGGTTTTCTTAGTTTTCTTGAAAAAGAAGAACTGACTGTTCTTTGGGGGTTGATCGGGCAGGGGAACATCGATTTTCCGGTCGCAATCAGCCTTGGAATAGAATGGTTTTACATCTATTCCCTCATCCGACTGCCAGATTAGGGATTCGTTATAATCGGCACCCTTTAGGTCAACCTGTATCTTTTGTTTCCATTCCTTATCGGAGATTCCATCAAATTCCCGGAATAGATCAGTCATTATCAGCTGCTTTTGTCGCTGTGGAATCTTCGTATTCGATAAGGTAGATCTCCTCGTTTTCCTGCTTCATTTTATAATGTTCCCTGCCGTATTTCTCCAGGCCTTCCTCGGTACTGAGTTCCTTTATTTCTTTCTTGTCCTTTTCAATCTCACCCTGGTAATACTCCTTTTCTTCCTCCAGTTTTTTGATCTCCTGGTTCAACTCATTGTGTATAAACCACGAATTACTGTCGAAGAACAGCATCCAGATGGCGAAAATGATCAGGCTCAGGACAAAGATGTTCCTGAATGGTTTGAAGAATCGTTCGTATCTATTAGGCTTTTCCGACATCTACAGGCGATCGTTTATAATGGTTTTAACGATATCAATCGCTACGGTGTTGTATTTATTATTTGGAATAATGATATCGGCGAACTCCTTCATCGGTTCAATAAACTGCTCATGCATGGGTTTAAGGGTCGTTTGATAACGTGTAATAACCTCATCGATGTCGCGGCCGCGTTCGGCTATATCCCTCTTGAGCCTGCGAATGAGGCGTTCGTCGCTATCGGCATGAACAAATATTTTAATATCGAACATCTCCCGTAATTCAGGATTATTAAGAATCAGGATACCCTCGACGATCATAACCTTTCGGGGCATGGTTGTTATAGCATCACCTGTGCGGTTGTGTTCAACAAAGGAATATATCGGTTGTTGAACCGAACGCCCCGATTTCAGGATCTTTAAGTGCTCTGCCAACAATTCAAAATCTATTGATCGCGGATGGTCAAAATTTATAGTGACCCGCTCCTCGTAGGACAGGTGGGAGGTATCCTTATAATACGAATCCTGCGATATGACACCAACTTCGCCCTTTGGAAGTTCATTGAGTATTTGGTTCACAACGGTCGTTTTGCCACATCCGGTTCCTCCAGCGAGTCCGATGATCAACATATACAATCAGATAGGTTAACGAACAAATTTAATACTATTTCTTTGGAATAATTCGAACGATTCCGAGATTTTCGATTCCGGCATAAATATAGCCGTCCGGACCTTCTTTAACGCTTCTTACACGACCCGCCCCTGCAATCAGCTTTTCTTCCTTAATGACCTTATTATCATTCAAAATACAGCGGTCGAGGTATTGGAATTTCAGGGATCCAACCATGAGATTTCCCTTCCAACCCGGGTATTTATCACTGGTTACGAAACACATGCCGCTTGGAGCAATAGACGGAACCCAGTAGTACAGGGGCTGCTCCATCCCCGGCAAGACCGTGTCATCAGTAAATTTAGTTCCACTGTAATTAATCCCATAGCTTATTTTTGGCCATCCGTAGTTTTTACCTGAAGCCACTATATTGATCTCATCACCACCTCTGGGGCCATGTTCATGTGTCCAGATTTGTCCGGTCTCAGGATGTTTTATCATGCCCTGGATATTCCTGTGGCCGTAGCTGAAAATAGCCTTTTTTGCATTTCTGTCCCTGACGAACGGATTGTCTGAAGGGATGCGCCCGTCATCATGAAGCCGGTAAACTTTCCCATTGTCCCGCTCGATATTCTGTGGATTTACATCCCTGTTGCCGCGGTCACCTATCGAAAAGTACAGATAGCCCTCATTGTCGAATTCGATCCTCGAGCCGAAATGCTGTCCTCGCCTGCTATTGGGCTCTGCTTTGTAAAGAACATCAACTTCGACCAAGGCATTTCCTTCCAATTTACATCGCATTAAGGCGGTATTTGCGCCATTACCCTCACCTTCGGGAGAGGCATAGGTCATGTAAATCCAGCCGGTATTTTCATAATCGGGATGCAACTCGATATCGAGTAATCCACCCTGTCCCTGAAGTTTTACCTCCGGTAAACCGGAAATGTTTTGCTTTCGACCATTTTTAAAATGAATCAACTCACCTGCCTTCTCAGTGATCAATAATGATCCGTCCGGCAGGAAAACGAATCCCCAGGGAATATCCAGATCATCGACAACAACCTCATAGTCTACCGAATTGTTCACAACGGCCGGTGCCGTTTGTGCCTGAGATCTATCATTATTGCAAGACGACAACAGAATTAATAAAGCGATTCGAAACAGATAATTCAATCTTTTCATCAAATTAATTTATTGCTTAAAATACGAATAAATGCATAATTAATCATCCGATGTATGAAGCCGTATAAAGTAGTTGTAGGACAAGGACAGCAGTAACACAAAAACTGCGCCCAGAACACCAACCAGTACACTGGCATAAACATCAAGACTGAAAGAGATTCTGATAAATATGGTAGCCAGGGCAAAGGCAGAGTACCTGAATATCCGGATATAATCTGTTGAATAACGCAATGCTATCAGAACGATCAGGATATCACTGAAGATCAAGAGGGTATAGAAATCCTCGAAGGAGTGATTATATATACCGGTATTGAAAAGTTGAGCGATATCATCAACGCCAATGATAAAAAAGCCGATCAGAAGCATCAGAGCAATCCCCTTTTTTACGCTGATAAAGTTGTTTTGTTCGTCAAGGTTACTGGTGATTTTGATGTGTTTCTGAACCCTGTAAGTCAGACTAACCAGGGTGAAAATGATCAGTCCGCCCATACCATAGGCGAACATGTTCAAAATCGGTTCGGAATTCAGTGACCAGTTAGAAATACGATCGATATGGCTGAATTCCTTAAAGGCAGAACGCAGGAAGATCAGGGACAACAATTCGTATTGTTTACTATTGGATTTTGCAACCGACCTCGGAAGTGAAAAGATCAGGCTAAATAACTCATAAATAAGTAAAAGCGTGAAGGAGATCTCTATTGCGAAGAACGGATGGCTGAAAAATTCGTGATCAATATTAACC
>JABDPL010000097.1 GCA_013042825.1 Flavobacteriaceae bacterium
TTTCAGTATTGTCTGTTATAATCATCCTTACCTTTTACAATATTCTGAAGGTGGACAGGCCTTTACCCGTTTATCAGCCGGCAAATGTGAACGAGGAACTTGTCGATACCAGCATTCAGCATAAACGAAAATATCACAGGATCGCCGATTTCAGCCTGCTAAATCAGAATGGGAAAACCGTGACCAATAGTGACTACGAAAACAAGATCTATGTAGCCGATTTCTTTTTTACCACCTGCCAGACCATCTGCCCTATCATGACCGATCATATGTACCAGATCCAGGAGGAACTCAAAGATGATCATGAGGTTTTGTTATTGTCACATTCGGTAACACCGAAGATCGATTCGGTGGAACAACTGAAGCGATATGCACTTGAGAAAGGTGTTGACGATTCGAAATGGAACCTGGTAACAGGAGATAAGAAACAGATATACGAACTGGCACGAAAATCATACCTGGCCGTTAAAGACCAGGGCGATGGCGGGCCATTCGATATGATCCATACAGAGAATTTTATGCTGATCGATAAAGAACGGCAAATCCGTGGGTTTTACGATGGCACCAATCCCCAAGATATCGAAAGGCTTTTGGCGGATATAAAAACCCTGAAAGCTTCCTACAAAAACTAATCTTTTTAGTACATTTGGCTCTTTAAAATCAATCTAAATAAGCATGACCGTCGCCGATCTGAAAAAAGGTGAATCCGGTATAATAACCGACAGTTCTTCAGATGAGATCCCCTTAAAATTACTCGAGATGGGATGCCTTCCCGGCAATGAAGTAGAACTTATTCAAACGGCACCATTCAACGATCCGCTTTACCTCAACATCAACGGAAGTCATGTCGCCATCAGGCATCGCATTGCGGCTTTGATCCAAATAGAAAAGGCCGATGAGTAAGCAGATCAATGTAGCGCTTATCGGAAATCCGAACACAGGTAAAACCTCCGTATTCAATGCCTTAACCGGACTAAAACAAAAGGTCAGCAATTACCCGGGAACCACGGTCGACAAGAAGGAGGGTGTTTGTAAACTTCCCCGCGGACTAAAAGCGCACATAATTGATCTTCCCGGTACCTACAGTTTAAACGCTTCCTCACTCGATGAGAATGTTGTAGTTGAATTGCTTTTGAACAAGACCGACAAGAATTATCCGGATGTGGCAGTTATTGTGACAGATGTTGAGAATCTCAAACGCAATTTACTGCTGTTCACCCAAATCAAAGATTTGAGGATTCCAACGGTTTTGGTCATCAATATGGCGGACCTTATGAAACGGCGGGGCATTAGCTTGAACATTCCTCTTCTCGAAGAAAAGCTTAATACGAGAATAGCGCTCATAAGTACACGGCAGAACCTTGGGATTGACTCCCTTAAGGAGATCATTAACAACTATAAAAGCATCTCGACGGATCCCTGCCTGGATACTTCACGGATCGATCCGGAATATTTTGATAACCTGAAACAAGCCTTCCCAAACCAGGATCTTTACAAATTATGGTTAGTGATCTCCCAGGATGCCAATTTTGGCCGGATGAGCAGGAAAACACTTGATATTGAGAAGTTCAAGACTAAATCTATCTCCGAATTAAAAAGGCTTCAGCAAAAAGAAACCATAAAACGCTATCAATTTATCAATTCCGTGTTGAAAGTGGGCCAAACTATCGATACTACCAAAGCGACGGGGCTGAGGGCACGGCTCGACCGCATTCTCACACACAAGGTCTGGGGCTATGTCATTTTCTTTGTCATACTGCTTACCATTTTTCAAGCCATCTATGACTGGGCGACTGTTCCCATGGACTTTATCGATGGGGCATTTGCCTCATTATCCCATTGGTTAAAAACAGTCTTGCCTGCAGGTATCGCCACGAACCTTCTTGCTGAGGGCATCGTTCCCGGGCTCGGTGGAATACTGATCTTTATTCCTCAGATCGCCTTTTTATTTCTGTTTATTTCGGTTTTAGAAGAAAGCGGATATATGAGCCGTGTGGTTTTCCTCATGGACCGCGTGATGCGTCGTTTTGGATTGAGCGGAAAAAGCGTGGTCCCCTTAATATCAGGTACTGCCTGCGCAATCCCAGCGGTTATGGCAACACGGAATATTGAAAACTGGAAGGAGCGCCTAATCACAATTCTGGTCGTTCCTTTTACCACCTGCTCTGCCCGATTGCCGGTTTACCTCATCATTATCGCATTGGTCATTCCTGAAGGGCGATTCCTCGGATTGAGCTATCAGGCCCTATCCCTGATGTTCCTGTACATACTCGGATTTGGTTCTGCGGTATTTTCAGCCTTTTTGCTTGATAAAGTCTTGAAGATCCAACGCAAGAGTTATTTCGTGATCGAAATGCCTAACTATAAAATACCTTTGTTTCGGAATGTACTGATTACTGTGGTTGAGAAAACCAAGGCCTTTGTATTCGGGGCCGGTAAGATCATCCTCGCTATCTCGATCATACTGTTTGTTCTGGCTTCAACAGGGATCGGCAGACAATTCAATAATGCCGACTATATCGTGCGTATGGAAGTGGCCGGAGAAAATTTATCTGAAGAGGAGATCGAAACCAGGATTGCATCTCATAAGTTAGAGCATTCCCTCATAGGGGTTGCCGGGAAAGCTATCGAGCCGGTAATACAGCCGCTCGGATATGACTGGAAAATCGGCATTGCTATTATCTGTTCCTTTGCGGCCCGGGAGGTTTTCGTTGGAACCTTGGCGACCATATATAGCGTGGGGCAGGACGACGAGGACACGATAAAGAACCGTATGAAAAAGGAGATCAACCCAGTTTCGGGTGTGCCCTTGTTTAATTTTGCGTCAGGTATCTCACTGTTACTATTCTATGCCTTCGCTATGCAGTGCATGAGCACACTGGCCATAGTAAAAAAAGAGACCAACAGCTGGTTATGGCCGATGGCTCAACTGGTGTTTATGACAGCATTGGCCTATTTGGTAGCATTGATAGTCTACCAGTTTTTAAAGTAGTGTAAGAAATTATGAAAATACAAGACTGATTAACCGATGATTAACGAAATTATTCAAACTATTTTAGTCATATCTGCTATGTTAGTTGCCACTGTATTCCTCATATATAAATTTGTCGTGTCACCCAAACGAAAAAAGGCCACAAAAGAATGTGGTCATGATGATTGTGGTTGTTAGTTTATTTTGATCTCAAGACTGTAATCCGATTCAGAGAGTTGACCGGGAGCTTCAGGATATGGATTTAAGGCAATACCCACCAGGCGAATATCGTCGTTGTTAAACATCAGATTGTTCTTTTCAGAAAGCGTGCCTTCGGCCGGAAAAACCAACTCACGGGTTTCGACAAACTCACCGCGTATATAAATGTCAACCTCAATAATGGCCTCACCTGCCCGAATACAGCTGACGCTCTTCGGACAGCGGGAGTCGTTAACCAATTTGACAAATACCACTTGTAGCTCACCCTGGGTGAAGGTATCACCATAGTTAAGGGTAGTGAAATAAGACACATACGATTTATCCTGGGTGAACCCTAAAGTACACAGACAGAGCACTAAACCAAAAATAACTGACCGCATAGAATATTTTAATCCCTATACTTCCTAAACCATGCCAAAGTATGCGCTACCTTGGTAATTAATTGACTTGGCCGGTTGGCAATACCATGGGAGGCCCCGGGAATCTCAACCAGGACGGTTTCTATTTTCCTCAACTTAAGGGCATGATATAATTGTTTGGCTTCGCTGGGCGGTGTGCGCAGATCATTCATTCCTACCATGACCATGGTGGGTGTTTCCACATTTCCAACAAGAGATATTGGAGAAAAATTCCAATAGGCCTCAAAATTTTCCCAGGGTTGCCCGGGATACCTTGAATTAGCATAGCCGTAATAATTATCGGCAACCAACGTCTTGCTTATCCAGTTCATGACCGGTTTATGCACAACAGCCGCCTTAAATCGGTTATTCTTTCCAATTATCCAGGCTGTCATTATACCGCCGGCACTTCCACCGGTCACATAGAGTTCTTCCGCATCGGCCAGTCCCTGTTGAATCAAATGATCAACACCGTCCATCACATCGTTATAGTCCTCGCCGGGATAGTTGTGATAGAGTAGGTTTCCAAATTCCTCCCCATAGCTGGTACTTCCCCTGGGATTAGGATAGAACACCAGGTAGCCATCGGCAGCATAAAGCTGGAGTTCGGCAGTAAAACGGTCGCCGTAATTCGAAATTGGCCCGCCGTGGTTTTCTACAAGCAAGGGATATTTTTTCGATTTGTCATAGCCCGGTGGCATAATGATCCAGCCCTGGAT
>JABDPL010000098.1 GCA_013042825.1 Flavobacteriaceae bacterium
GTTATCAGGGCGTCTTTTTCTGAAGCGAATGTAAACGCCGTTTCCACATTCTTCAAAAAAGCCTGTTCATCCTCTATCCAGTGATCGCTGGGAGCGACGATCATAATCCCGTCCGGATTTTCCTTAGCGATCTTCAATGCGGCATACAGTATGCAAGGCGCCGTATTACGCATGGCCGGTTCCAGGACCACCTGCCTCTTGTTCAGGCCTTTGATCTGATCATGAACAAGTTCATCATAACGCTGATTGGTCAGGACATAGATATTCGACTTGGGAATGAGTCCGCTAAGCCGGTCAAAGGTTGATTGAATAAGCGTTTTACCGCTTCCGAGCATGTCATGGAATTGTTTCGGGAAACTTTGAGTACTCACAGGCCAAAACCTCGAGCCAACTCCGCCAGCCATGAGAACAGCATAAAAATTATTTTTCATTTATTTTTCTATTAACCGGACTTCGGTATTAGGATTGAAAAGATACAATTTTCCGGTTTTAATCTCAACACACTCATATCGTTTCACGCGTTTTTTACCTTTTTTGAATGTCCGTCCATTGTATAATTGGAAGGTTGCACCTTCCGGCAGTTGTTGAACAAGGTCGTTCCCATTAGATGGGTCGTAGTTTCGTAATGCCAGAGCCAGCGCAACATCGGTATTACTGCTGGCCTTAGGATTTTTGAAATGCCCGGCTAAAACGGGTAGAATTTCATCAGGAAAAACATCCGGGTTCAAAAAGGGAAGCATCAAATGTTGAAATGTAAATTTCCACTCCCGACCATGTGGTTTAATCCGGTGACCATATTTTCGGTAAGCCTCAAAATGGGCGATTTCATGAATTAAGGTGATCAAAAATCTGTAGGGATTCAAATTTGAATTAACCGTGATCTGATGATGGCCATTCGGCAGTGGCCTGTAATCGCCGTGTTTTGTTTTTCGTTCCTTCGTAACTTTGATGACCAGCCGATCATTATTGATCAATTCCGACACCCCGGATATCGCAGCTTCGGGTAATTTCGACGTGAGGGTTTCCGACATATGAGCAAAAATAGAAATAATCCTTATATTCAAAATTATTGCTTCAGAATGATCACGAAACCGACCCTTATACTCGATCAACAGAAATGCAGGGCCAATATCCGGAAAATGGTACTAAAGGCCGAAATGCATGGATTAAAGCTTCGCCCCCATTTCAAAACCCATCAGTCATTGGCCGTTGGAAGATGGTTTAAAGAGGAAGGAATTCAGGGCATCACGGTCTCCTCCCTGGGCATGGCACAATATTTTTCTGAAGAATGGTCAGACATTACGGTGGCCTTTCCCGTAAATATCCGAGAGATCAACACCATTAACACACTAGCAAAACGCATTAACTTGAACTTGCTGGTGGAGTCTTTAGAAAGCATCCGGTTTCTCGACAAACACCTGACCGGCAATATTTCGGTTTTTATCAAGCTTAACCTTGGGAATGACCGAACGGGATTAGATCCGAAAAACCTCGATTTGATCGAAAAACTTACCGAAACCATCGATGCGTCTTCGAAGTTGAAGTTCAGCGGATTCCTAGGCCATGCCGGACAAACCTACAAATGCCGTTCTGAAAAAGAAATAAAGGAAGTACACAGCCTGGCCAAAGCCGCTCTTGTAGATGTAACCGAAGCTTTGAGATCCCGTTTTCCTGATATCATTTCTTCCTACGGTGATACCCCCAGTTGCAGCGTATGTGATGACTTTGAAGGGGTCGATGAGATCAGGCCAGGAAATTTTGTGTTCTACGACCTGATGCAGGTTCAGATAGGCGCTTGTGAAAGCAATGATATTGCTGTGGCCCTGGCCTGTCCGGTTGTCTCAATCCACCATGATCGTAAGGAAGTTGTCATCTATGGTGGAGGTATTCATTTGTCAAAGGACAGGCTAACAGAAAATGGAGCTGACTTGTTTGGTAAATTGGCTGAACCCATAGGATCGGGATGGGGTGATCTCATTCCCGGATGCCATATTAAATCGTTATCACAGGAACACGGTGTTGTGAGTGTCTCGACGAAAATGCTGAAAGATTTAAAGGTGGGGGAATTGGTTTATGTTTTACCGGTGCATTCCTGTATGACCGCAAACCTAATGAAAGCCTATCTTACCGATGGAGGTGATATAATTACGATGTTCAATCCTTGATAAGAAGGAGTTCAGAACGGTCCTTCCAATTCAGGATATAGATTCCTGTGGCAGTTGTCGGGGGTATTTTCAGGCGAGATCGTCCGGATGTCTCATCAAATTGTTTTTCAAGGAATGGAATCAGGCGACCCTGCATATCGAAAAGCCTGAATTCTTCATCGGAATCGGTATTGGTAATATAAACCTCATCGGCCCTAACCGGATTGGGATAAACCACAGAAGGCAGGTTTTCGATCTCATCATTGTCATCACTACTGAAA
>JABDPL010000099.1 GCA_013042825.1 Flavobacteriaceae bacterium
CGAATGCCCTGCTAATTTCAGGGCTTCTTCGAACTTCAGTCCTGATTTCAGATTGGTGTTCAGCTTTCCGATCAAAACCAACCCATCGTTTACCATAATTCCGATAAGGGCAATAATGCCTAATAGAGATAGTACATTCACGGGGAATCCGAAAACATAGTGCCCAAAAGCGACTCCTGTCAAACTGAATGGAACCAACATGATCAGGATCAGTGGCTGGCTGTAACTTCGGAATGTAAATGCAATGGTCAGGTAGATGAGCAAGAGTATTATCGGTCCGACAGCACCCAATGAGCTCGATAATCGCTGAGCCTCCCTGTTCTGACCTTCAAAAGAGGCCGATATGGATGGATAACGCGATTGGAGATCAGGAATGACCACTGTTCTTATCTCATCAAGGATATCAGTTGCACTGGTGCTTGGATCCTTTAAATCGGCCGACACCTGTATTTCCCGTCTTCCTTCGAGATGGTTAATGGCTACATCTCCCCTGATAATCGAGTATTCAGCTATATCCTGCAGGGGTATTCGCTGACCAGCGGGTGTTAATATTCTCATATCATCAAGATCGTTGATAGATGTACGCTGAGCCCTGTCATAGCGCACCCATACCCGTATCTCATCCTGGCCGCGCTGGAAGCGTTGTGCCTGAACCCCGAAAAAGCCTGCCCTGACCTGGTTCATAACCTGCTGCAGGTCTAGCCCGAGTAGATAGGCATTCTCTTTGAGCTCGAGACGTATCTCCTTTATTCCCGCGGGATCATTGTCGGTGACATCCTTCAACAGGGTATTGGATTCAAGTATTTCTTTGAGCTCTACTTTAGCCGCTTTCAGTTCATCAATACTGTTCGATAGAAGTGATACGGAAACCGGACTTCCACCGAAATTTCCACCTGAACCAAAGGTCAACCGCTCAGCTCCGATAACCGGCCCTACCAGTTCCCTGAGCCTGTTCGCAACCAGGGAGGCGTTGATTTCATCGGGGCGTTCTTCCCCGGGAAGCATATTGATAGAAAGACTGGCACTTGAAGAACTGTTGACATTTACGATAGTATTTCTAATCAGATCCTTTTCGTACCCTTGTAAATATTTTTCCGTGAATTCATCATTCACTATATAGGCCTTCTCTTCAATCATCGATATGATCGAATCGGTAACCCGCTCGTTGGTACCGTTGGGCATTCCCAAATTAACCGTAACCGTATCGCTTGCAATGGAAGGAAAAAGCGTCACACGAACAATTCCGCCGCCAACAGCACCAAAGGTCAGTATCAATATTGCTATGAAAATACCGAATGATAGCATTTTATATTTCAACATGGCATTAAGCAAGGGTACATAGGTCTTGTCCCGCAAATAATACATAATCTTTTCACCGAAAGCATTGATTCCTTTCATCCTGGCAAAGAATTGCCCAACTTTAGTCTTCTTATCTCCATTCTTCCCTTTTCTCAAGGCCTTTGAATGCGCCAGGTGAGCCGGGAGAATGATCAATGCTTCAACAAGTGAAACGGTAAGGGTAAGGATCACTACAGTTGAAACTTCTCCAAAGAATTCTCCAATTCTGCTGTCCAGGAACAAGAATGTGGAAAAGGCCAGCAGGGTGGTCACAATGGCCGACACAACAGGAGGAATAACTTCCATGGTGCCGTCAATCGCTGCCCTTACAGGTGATTTCCCCTTTTCATAGTGCTGGTAAATATTTTCTGCAATTACAATTCCATCATCAACCAGTATCCCGATAACGATGATCATACCGAATAACGACAAGACATTTATGGTCACTCCCAATTGAGCCGCAAACATGAACATACCCAGGAAGGAGATCGGTAATCCAACAGCCACCCAGAACGCCAGACGTGTATTCAAAAACAAGGACAGGAAGATCAAGACAAGAAAAATACCCGCCATGGCATTTTCCATCAGAAGTTTTGTTCGCTGATTTAATGTGATCGACAGATCCCTCACCACATTGAGCTGTATGTTGTTGTATTTTTGGTTGAAGTCGTCAATAAAATCCCTGACTTTCTCTGCTGAGGACATCAGGTCTTCATTATTTGTACTGGTAACGGTAACATTAACGGCCAACTGCTCATTAAAATAGGTAGCGTTAGGCGTTTCTGAGAATCTGTCCCGGATTTCTGCCACATCTTTCAAGCGAACAGTCCGGCCATCGGGATCTGCTTTTACGATAATGTTACCCAATTCCTTACCGAAGTAAGAGCGGTTATTTGCACGTATAAGGAATTCCTCGGCATCGGTTTTGATGTTGCCGCCGGTTACCAGAATATTCGAGTTTCTGACCGCTCCGGATATATCAGTGAAGGTGAGGTTGTATGCACGCAATGTATTTTCGTTAACAGCAATCTCGATCTCCTCATCGGGATAACCGGTCACCTGAATCTGGGAAATACCATCAATGGCGCGCAGTTCATTCTCAATTTGCCGTCCAATCTGCTTGAGCGTACCCAGGGGAACCTGCTCACCACTTAAGGCAAAGGATATGGTCTGCCGGGCCGGCTCCTGTTTAGCCACGACCAGCGGCTCCATGCCCGTTGGAAACGTCGGTACACGATCGACAGCGTTCTTGACTTCCAGGAGCATAAAATCGATATTTTCTCCTTTTTCGATCTCCACTGAAATCGTACCGCTATTCTCCCTGGAGGTGGAGGTGACACGATCAACACCCTTGAGGCCCTTCAGATTATCTTCGATCTTTAGAACAATCCCCTCCTCAATTTCCTGGGGTGAAGCACCCGGATAGAAAATGGAGACATTGATAACCTTCGATTCAATCAGCGGGAAAAAGGAGCTTTTCAGGGCCAGCATTCCCATTATTCCAAGGAATACAAAGGCAAGGATAAAAACGTTGACCGCAACATGATACTTGATAAAATATGCAATGACCTTTTTCATGGTTCCGATCTTAGTTCTCTGTTGCTGTTTTATTCTCCTCAAAGATCCTTACAAGCATTCCGGGGTAGGCGCCAGGTAAAGGTTTCGATAAAATGATCTCCCCGTCAGGAACTTCAGTAATTACCGCGGTTTTCTCACCGAAAAATACAGGTTTGACCGGGATCAGGTCAAGAATTGAATCCCTGACAATAAATATTTCATTGCGATCACTTATCAGATTCCTGTCGATCTCAATAGCCGATGGTTCTTCTCTTGCCCGAAGAACGGCCTCGAGATACATGCCTTCCTTCAATTCCTCGCCTTCAACTTTTACAAAAGCGGAAATGGTCTGGGTTGCGGGGTCAATACTGGCATTCACACGGCTTACTATCCCGGTAAATTCCAGGGTTTTATCAAGACTTTGCAAAGTTACCGGCTGCCCTGTTCTTAGCAGGCCCGAGAAGGATTTACTTATAGCTACTTCCAGTTCATATTGGGTAGGATCTATAAATTCGCCCAGCTTCTGGCCATTTCTTATCAGCGTTCCTTCGGTAACCAGGGCCTGGGTTAACACCCCGGTAAAAGGAGCAGCTATCCTGTATTTCGACAATCGTTGCTCCAGGTTTTTTACACTGAAATAATTGGAAACTATTCCCCTTCCCGTTAAGAAGTAATTCTCTTTTTCCGAAGTCATTTCCGGCAACTTTGGTGTTGACCGTTTCAGGTCGAAGCTATCTAGGTAAGACTGCCATTTCGGGTACACCTCGGGGAAGTCAAGGCGCAAATCGGGCATTATGGCTGCAAGGGCATTGTATAAATTACTCTTGGCCGACTGTACCGATGCGTAATATTCGGAATCATCAATACGGATGAGGGTTTGTCCCGACTTATATTCCTGTCCGGGCCTGAATAGAACCTTGCCTGGACGAAAAACACCCTGAACCTCAGAGAACAATTCGATTCTCCTGACTGCGGTCAGGCTTCCGTTAGCACTGATATAAATGGGTACTTTGGTATTGGTTACTGTATCGGTAAAAACCGTCTTCACCACTTTTATTGGCTGAGGTCTTGCCCGTTTATTGCTTTGAACCAGTTTGTATGAAACAAACACTGCCAGTACTATAAGGGCTATGCCCAGAATTCCGAGAATAATTTTTCTCATGCCCTTTAATTGTTGATGGTCTCGGGGGCAAATGTATTAATTTGAAATCCGATTGCGGTTAAAAAAAACTTAAATGACCCCGTCACTGAGCGAACTCAATTGATTTTGCAGTTTCTCCCAGTCGGAGAACTTTTGATCTAATTCCGTTTTTCTTGACTGATAACGATCAAAAAATTCTGGGTCTGAGACCGTATGATCATAGTTGGTTTCCAGGTCGATATCCATCGCTTTTATCTTTGACTCAAGTTCACTTATCTCAGCTTCTTTCTTGCTGATCTTATTCCGGATGGATTTCAGGCGTTTCTGGTTTTCGTAGTCCTTCCTGTTTCCACTCTTCTTAGACTGCTGCACTTTTGCCGATTGTATTTCGGCTTCTCTCAGGTTTTCCAGGTTTCGTTGTTCAAGATAGAAATCAATGCCGCCCAGGAATTCCTTGATCTTACGGTCCTTGAATTCGTAGACCTTATTCACCAGGCCCTGCAGGAACTCACGATCGTGTGAAACCAAAATAAGCGTTCCTTCGAATTTAATGAGGGCCTCCTTAAGCACTTGTTTCGATAACATGTCGAGATGATTGGTAGGC
>JABDPL010000100.1 GCA_013042825.1 Flavobacteriaceae bacterium
ACATTATGCCGTTCAATGGCCGATCGTATGTCTTGCCTGCTTTTGGCATCGAGAATCTCAAATGGCCCAGAATTCACCACTTCAGCATTAGATTCCCGAATATCGGTTGCAATTACCTGATCTGTGCCATCCGATGCCCGCAATTCACGAACGAGTTCAGATCCTATCTGGCCGCAGGCACCTATAATGATTGTTTTTCTTTGCATCTGATTACAATCTCAAAAATAAGAACATTTTTGCTGCTCTGAGGAATGGTTTTACTAATATTTATGAACTAAATAATTTTGAGGTCTGATCATTATTTTTAAACGAATATCTTTGTGGCTGATGAAACGATTGAAAACAATAATTTCTATGATCTGTATGCTCTCAGTTGTTCTATACAGCTGCAAATCTGAAGTGGATCAGGAAAGTGGAGAGCAGTCAGAGCAGTCAGAAAACTACCAGAAGGTGACCCCAGATGATATCGGTGATCTGAAGTTTACGGAGTATGTATTGAGCGATAAGGCTGTAGACGTAACCAAGGATTGGTTGAAGTTCAAGGAACTGAATAACCAAATAGAGTTACTAAAAACCTCAGATCTGTCATTCTTCGCAGACGATATTACCCTTCTCGAAGGATTTTTAACAGACCTTGAGGCCGAAATACCGGAAATTCTGAAGGAAACCTCTATTCTGGTGAGGCTGTCCGCACTGAAAACGACTATTTATAAATTCGAGGGGTCAGCCACTCTTCAAAGAGAATCAAAAGAGGCGGTGCTCCAATCGATTTCAGATTTGCTGGTAGCACATTCCAATCTTATTTTCCAGATCAATAAAAAATTGGAAAAAGATGCGCAGCAAATACAGAAGCCTCAGTAAATTCTTACATCACTGCAACATCCGTGCTGTTTATAGATAATTGACATCGATTCTACCATTTTTTTAAAAATTCTTTTATTTTTGAGTGCTAAAAATTAAACTAATGAAAAAATTATTACCGCTTATTGCATTTTTGATAGGATATGCGTGCTTTGGTCAATTCAATGAACTGGCCCCCTGGATGCAGGACTTCAACAACAGGTCGAGTATTTCAGAAATCAAATTCGATGATATTGTTGACGCTTTTAACTCCTATTGGGAAACCCGTGATCCCCATGTAAAGGGTAGCGGATTCAAACCTTTCAAACGCTGGGAAGCATTCTGGCAGAACTTTGTAGATGAAGACGGGTATTTGCCGACGTCGGCCGAGATCTGGGCCGGCTGGGAAGAAAAGCAGGCCATGGCGAACACCAGAAATCCGCTGGCCGATGAAAGCAACTGGGTATCGCTCGGACCAACAGACTTTGCGAACAGGGACTTCTCAACGGCTAACATTGGCCGTGTAAACGTCGTAATTAAAGACCCGGGTAATGCGAACACACTATATGCAGGAGCACCGTCAGGTGGTATCTGGAAATCAACCGATGCCGGGCAGACCTGGACACCCCTTTCCGATGAATTACCTCAAATAGGTGTATCGGGTATTGCCATCGATAAGAACGATTCGAATATCATTTACATCGCTACCGGTGATGACGCCAATTCAGATTCCTATGCGGTGGGTGTATTCAAATCAACAGATGGTGGATCTTCATGGTCTCAGACCGGGCTTAATCCTTCCAACTCACCTTCCGATATGAACGATATTTATATCGATCCTAATGATTCGAATAAACTTTGGGTGGCAACGAACAACGGGGTTTACAGAACAACCGATGCGGGGACGACCTGGACGAATACACTTGCCGGAATCAATGTTAAGGACATAAAGATCAAACCTGGTGACATCAATACCATTTATGCTGTGTCATCATCCAGTTTTTATAAATCGTCAAATGGCGGGGTATCTTTTTTCCCGACCGGCAGTGGTTTACCTGCATCATCCGGACGACTGGTGATAGACGTAACCCCTGCTAATCCGAGCGTGGTTTATGCCATAAGTGCTACGACTTCCTGGGGTTATGGCGGGTTATACAAATCAACCGACAGCGGGGTGACCTTTACTGAAAGCGCGAACAACGTAAATATTTTTGAAAGTACGCAGGCCTGGTATGACCTGGCACTTGCAGTTTCCGACACAAATGAGGAAGAGGTTTATGTGGGTGTTCTGAACATCTGGAAATCCCTTAATGGTGGTGATACCTTCTCACAGGTGAACAGCTGGTTTCAGCATACGGCTTCATTTACACATGCCGATATCCATTTCCTGAGATTCTATGATAATGAACTCTATGCGGGTACCGATGGTGGCTTCTATAAATCGTCGAATGGTGGTGTTACCTTTACCGACCTCACCGAGGGCATGGAGATATCACAGTTCTACCGTATAGACGTTTCGGAACAAACTTCTTCAAAAATCGCGGGAGGAACCCAGGACAATGGAGGCTTTGGCTATTCGAGCGGATGGAATAACTATCACGGTGGTGACGGCATGGAAGGTGTTATCGATCCTAATAACGATAACCTCTATTACGGATTTATGCAGTTCGGCCAGAACTTATTCGTCTCATCAGATTCCGGTCAAAGTGGAAGCCAGGCTTATGGCGGACCGTCCGGAGGAAACTGGATCACTCCTCTTGCCATCAACAATGAAAGTGAGGTATATGCAGGTTACACCAGCTTATATCGCTTTACAGGTTCGGGATTCCAGCAAGTATCTGCCAGTTTAGGTGGAAGCATCGATGTACTGGAAATCGACCCTATAAATCCAGATTTCGTTTACGCAGCCGTTAATAACAGGTTGTACCGCAGTACAGATCGTGGTGTGAATTTTACACAGATTCAGAATTTCAATAATTTCATTACTGCCATAGAAGTTAACAATAACAACAGCAACGTGGTTTATGTTGTACTGAGAGGCCTTAACGGTGACGTTCTGAGGTCAAATGATAGCGGAACCAACTTCAGCGACATTTCGGGCAGCTTACCATCGATCGCAAAACTCACCCTTAAACATCGTCCTGACGATCCGCTGAACACACTTTATATGGGTACGAGTGTTGGAATTTATCGCTATGACGACAACCTCAACGACTGGGAGGTATTTGAAAATAATCTTCCAAATTCTCCGGTAAGAGACCTCGCTATCAACGTGGTTGATGAGGTCATTGTTGCAGGAACTTACGGTCGTGGAATTTGGATCAGCCCACTTCAATCTACCCAATTAGCATCGGATGATGTGAAGCTGGTGAGTATAAACAATCCGGTTTCGAATAATTTTGCCTGTGGTGACATCACCCCCCAGATCCAGGTAAAAAACAACGGACAAAACATCATAAATCAAATCGATGTAACTTACAATATCGATGGTGGTGCCGACAACAATTTCACATGGAACGGTTCGCTTAATTCAGAGCAAACTGCATTCATAGACCTTCCGACTATAACATTAGACAAGGGCGAGCATGACCTGGATGTTTCTGTAACTATTGCCAATGACACCTTTACAACAAATAACGATGGATCTAAATCATTTTTCGTCAATGATACCGGTGTTGCCCAATTGGTGAATACGTTTGAAACACCTGAGGAGGAACTCATCACCTACAACGATGGTAGTACTGGAATCCTGTTTGAACGAGGCGTTCCAAACGGAGCTGCTCTTAACACCGCTGTATCGGGAACCCAGGTATATGGTACCAATCTCGATAATAACTATCCGAACAATACCAAAGCTTATTTGTTCTCACAATGTTATAACCTGAGTAATATTGTTGGCCCGGTCCTTAAATTCCACATGGCATTTGAGATCGAATTCGACTGGGACCTGGCATATGTAGAATACACAACCAACGGTGGTCAGAGCTGGTCATTACTGGGTACAGCTAACGATCCGAACTGGTATAACAGTTCGCGTTTTGCAGGCGATGGCATAGCCAATGACTGTTACAACTGTGTCGGCGGACAATGGACAGGTACCAATACAACTATGACGGAATATTCATATGATCTCTCCCCTATATCTACAGAGGCGGAGGTGATCTTCCGAATAGTATTTCATTCAGACCAGGCGATAGTGGAAGAAGGTATAATCGTCGATGATTTCTATGTTGACGGAACGCTTAGCACAGAGGAATTCAGCCTCGGACAAATAGGGGTATTCCCTAATCCGTCTTCCGGTATCTTTAACCTGCGTACCTCAAACATCGGTAGCTATGACTATACGGTAACCGACATCACGGGCAAGGTGGTGTTACGAAATAATAATGTTCAGCAACAGGATCATCAACTGGATATGAACGGTTTTGCATCCGGTATGTATTTCCTGAATCTGGTTTCCGATGGACGTGTTCTGACGAAGAAATTAATAATAAAGTAGAATACGGAATATATTCAGCGGCTGGAGATTATCCAGCCGCTTTTTTTATATTTTCAGTCTCTTAATTTTTTGTTAATATGTAACCTATTTCACGGGTTAGCCTCTAATAATAGGTAACTTGTAATCCATATAATTTTCTAAAAAATGAGTAAATATTTTAAACATCTTTTAGCGGTTATGGCTTTGTCATTTTTGATATTGGCAGGCTGCAAAAAAGACAATGAACAAGCCAGTGCAGAAGAGGCCGTACCGGGAATTGACCTGGAGCTTATGGATACTTCTGTCAGGCCACAAGACGATTTTTATAATTACGTGAATGGCACATGGATGAAAACCGCAACCATTCCTGACGAGGAATCCAGATGGGGTGGTTTTATGGTTCTTCGGAAGTCCACTAGAAAGGACGTTTTGGATATCATCAATACGGCAAAGGAATTGGGGACCTATGCTGAAGGAACCGATCAAAAGAAGGCGCTTCTGATTTTCGAATCTGAATTAGATACCGTTGCCAGAACAGAAGCCGGAATCAAGCCTTTGCAACCGCTTCTGGAGGCTATTGATGGTATAAACAGTGTGAGCGATATGCAAACCGTTTACGCCACCACTCTCGGTGTTTCTGCTCCTTTTATGGGACTAAGCTCTTTCCCCGATCTTAATGACAGCAGTATCAATGCTGCCTACATCGTTCCAGGAGGCCTTGGATTACCCGACAGGGATTACTATCTGGAACAGGATGATAAATCAAAGGAAAAACGACAGCAATATGTTGATCATATAACCCGTATGCTTCAGTTTATCGATTACAGTGAAGCCGATGCCAAAGCAAGTGCTGAGCGAATCCTTGCCCTTGAAACACAACTTGCAGAACCAAGGCTGGACAAGGTTCAAAGCAGAGATGTAAGAAACTTCAACAATCCGAGATCTTTTGAACAATTGAGCGCCATGACACCAGCCATCGACTGGAATAAGTTCATGGATGAACTTGGTGTTGAAAAGGAATTGGATATGATCATGGTCATGCAGCCGAAATACATGGAAGCCTTGCAATCCTTCTTGAATGAAACTTCTGTTGACGATATCAAAACCCTTATGACCTGGAGCACCTTAAATGATGCTGCGCGATATCTCTCTCCTGAAATAGAAATGGCCAATTGGGATTTCTACAGCAAAACCTTGAGAGGAACCAAAGCGATGCGCCCGGCTGATGAACGCGCCCTGGGCACTGTTAACGGTTCGGTTGGAGAAGCGTTAGGTAAACTTTATGTGGAAGCGAAATTCCCACCAGAAGCAAAGGAAAAGGCAGAAAAAATGATTGCTAATGTGATCAGGGCTTTCCAAAACAGAATCGAGGTGCTCGATTGGATGGGTGAGGAAACCAAGCAAAAAGCTATCGAAAAGCTCGATAAATTCACTGTTAAGATCGCCTATCCCGATGAGTGGGAAGACTATTCAGAACTCCAGGTAAAGGAAGAAAACAGCTTTGCAGAGAATATGATGGCTGTTGCCGACTGGGGATTAAAAAAGAACCTTTCAGAAATCGGTGAACCAGTCGATAAGACCGAATGGGGTATGCCTCCTCAAACGGTTAACGCTTATTTCAACCCTTTAAACAATGAGATTGTTTTCCCTGCAGCCATACTGCAACCACCGTTCTATAATTATATGGCTGACGAGGCTGTGAATTATGGGGGCATAGGTGCTGTAATCGGACATGAGATCTCACATGCCTTTGATGATTCAGGTGCGCGTTTTGATGGTGATGGAAATGTAAATAACTGGTGGACAGAAGAGGACCTTGTTGAATTTGAAAAGCGCGGTAATTCATTAGCTGAACAATACAGCAATATAGAGGTGCTGGACAGTGTTTTCATCAACGGTAAATTCACCCTGGGTGAAAACATCGGCGACCTTGGCGGATTATTAGGTGCCTACGATGGTTTGCAATTGTTTTTCGAGGAAAATGGCCGTCCTGAAGATATTGACGGGTTTACCGCTGAGCAGCGATTCTTTATGTCCTGGGCAACCATATGGAGAACCCTAGCGAGGGAAGATTACCTGAGAACACAGATAAAAACAGATCCACACTCTCCGGGGATATACAGGGCAACCCAGCCTTTGAGAAATGTCGATGCCTTCTACGAAGCTTTTGATGTTAAAGAAGGTGAAGCCATGTTTCTGGCTCCTGAAGAACGCGTCAGGATTTGGTAAACTAAAAAGCAAAAAAAAGCAGCCGGGAGGCTGCTTTTTTTATTTATTCAAAATTCTTAATTGTCCTTTGAAGGATTGTTCTTTTGTGCTAGTAGTGCATCCTTACTGATCTTGGCCAGATTAAACTCAGGAGCCTCAGCCAGGGCCTCATCCAAAACTGCAACAGCAGCGTCGATATTTGCCTTAGGGTCTTTTCTGAAGGTGATCAGGCCCTTTAAATATAAAAATGCTGCTTTGGCCGAAACCTGATAGGGAACCTGCGATTCATAAAATGTTCTCTGGATCTCATCTGTAGAATTTGCAATACCGTACTCTACGTGAGTCATGGCACCTTCCAGGTCATCCTGCTGGGTTTTCAGGTCGGCAAGCTCATATGCTATCAATACATTGGGTGATCGTCTGAATAATTCTTCAAACTGTTCGATGGCCAACTTACCCTGGTTCAGCGTCTGCAGGCAAACAGCTTTAACTTCTACGGCAATGTCGGAATCTGAAGGGTTATTTTCAATTCCAATCGTATTCAAGGCCTGAATATGACGACCGTCGTTCATATAAAGCAAGGCCAAGGTGTCTTTACGCGACTGCTGGGGTTTCAGAATGTTTAAATGGGTGAGTGCGTTGATCACACCCTGAACATCTCCCTGGGCTTTCATTTGTTTATAATAGGCTTCGTAATGCTGAAGTAACTGGGAATTGCTTTGGGCATCGACTGAAACTCCGGCCATTAAAATCAAAGCTAACAATAATAATCGCTTCATATCATCTATCTTTTTTAATTGTTGGCAAAACTAGTTAAATAAGATCTAACAAGACCAATGCCAAAGCCTTTAATTATTCTATTAAAATTGATTTTTTAATGGTCACAGCATCATTAAGTACGAAAGGTTTTGGAATCATGTCATCAGTCCTGGCCTTGACATTGAACAAGCGGTTGGTTAACAGATCATTTGAAGATTCAAACAGCGTAAAGCTCGTGACCTGGTCTTTAGGGAATGACATCTGTATATCGAGTGGATGGTTATCACTCACAAAATAGGATAGCAAACGATCAGCAGTTCTATTTTGAAATACCCAGGCTTCCTCACGCTCTTTTTCGATCTCGATACCATTCACCGTCATGGTTTTAAACATGAATTCGGGGCTTGCATAGAGATCAATGCGGCTGACAGGGCGTTTTGATCCGATATATAATGACACATGCCGCAGGTCTCCTATAACCGTGTCTTTGTATATCTCGGTATCAGGATAAACCAGGGCCTTTATTTCAGCCTGGCGTTCGAAGGTGAAACCCGTGCGGTATTTACTCGCAAACACAGTACCGGGTTCTGCTGAAATCTCCTTCGGATCATCCCCCAGAACCGCCATGGTCCAGGAATCGAGTTTATTATCATAAGTTGACCATTTAGCAGAGTTGTTATCTGCATCGAGTGTGTAGACCAGGCTATTGGGTTTGGGCCTTTCCGAATTAAACCCGGACTTCAGATGAGAAGCTATTAAAAATCCGAAAGCAACCAGGCCGATCAATATTGACCATCGCCTTTTGTGTTTGAAAAAACCAAAAACCGGGATCAATAATCCAAAGATCAGACTTACTAAAATACCACTAACAAAAAGTATCTTTAGTCCGAGGCCCACGGGAAACATCTTGACAAACGGACTCATAATAAGCAGAACGGGAAACCCCAGTAAAGCCATTAAGATCAAACTTGGTTTGCGTTGCCAGATCAGGAAGGTGAAGCTCAAAAGAGCAAAGAATACCGGAATGATAAAAAAGCTGCCACCCTGCAGTTTCAAAGCCATCAAAATATTGATTATTATCCAGATAGTTATCGGGGCAACATAAAAGCTGGCCGTATTTCCTGGCTTGTAATACACCGCATACAGCCAGAAACAGATCGCTAAGCTAAAAAGGCTCATGCTTGCGATATAAGTGTAACCATTATACGTGAACCCGTGGAGAATCTCACTATACCCGGGATAGAGTAATTTTGACAGCAGGAAGTAAATTCCCTGGGAAACAAGCGCGCACAATACCAATGAACCCAAAAATGGAACAAACCCGGTCAGGACGTCTTTCACATTCAATCGTCTTATCCTGAAACCGTATGTGATCAACAATGCGAAAAGTATAATCCCAATTATCAGCAAGGGCCAGATCCATGAAAACGGATAACTTGCCATTCCAATGCCGGCCGCATTGTAATACACAAGATCATCACTGCTTTTAAGGTTGTCGAGATTCGCCTGCGAGAAATGCGCTAAAAGCGGCATTAGGTATTGCCCCTGATGTTCGAGTGATTCCCGGTCGAGACGTTCGTAATTATCAAGGGCAGTATGATAATCAAAATGATCGCCTATAAAGGCAAAATTAAAACCGTCAATATCACCTTCTTGCCTGAAAATGGTCAGATCGGTATCATTGGGAAGCATTTTATAAATACTGTAGGCCAGGGAATTTCCAACCGGATAGGAGGGCGCAGCTTTTTTAAAGTTTTCAATCAACTTTGAATTGCCTCCATTGGTTTCGATAAGCATATAACTCGGTCCACCACTACCCCTTGCCTCAAAATTCAGAACAAGCCCGACATCCTTGGCCCATTCATGAGAATTGACAAAAAGGTCTGCTCCATTCAGTCCCAGTTCCTCCCCATCCGATATCAGGACTATGATATCATTTTCAGGTTGTTCTTCCGAATTCAGAAAAGCCCTCAGGCCTTCAAGTATTGTGGCAACACCCGATGCTGCATCACTGGCACCATAGGATGAATGTGGAGAACTATCGTAATGAGATAATAACAACAGAGCTTTACCCGGCCGGGTGCCCTTGATCCTGGCCAGTATATTCTTAGCCTTGGCGAGGTTTCTCCAGGAGGTTAATGAAAATCCTTCCTGAACCTGAACTTCCAAACCGAGGTCTTCGAGTTCCTTAACAATGTAAGAGCGGACGGTTTCATGAGCAGGGGTTCCAATGCTATGGGGTGATTTCGAGATCTGTTCAACATGCACCAGTGCCCGGGCGGTGGAAAATGAATGGGTGTCAATGGTTTCTCCAGAGGGTTGGGACGGCCTAAGTGAACTAAAACTCCAAATAACCGCCACAAGAATAAGGATTGTGGCAACGGCCTTTTTTATCATTATGTTAATAGTTAGTTATGCTTTATAAAAATAATCAATTTCTGTTGGGATTTAGTGTCAGTTCAGGTGGTTTTGGTGTAACTTATTAAAAATAAGTATATTTAAAAGAAAGTAAAACCAAGCATCATGGGAATTAAAAGTTTTCAGGGCTCCAGGAGAGCTCAAAAAAATCAGAAGAAATCGACAGACCAGACCCCATTTCAAGTAAAAGACTACATGACGACCAAGCTTATAACATTCAAACCTGAACACACTGTTGAACAGGTTATCGACACGCTTATCAAACACCGGATCTCAGGCGGACCGGTAGTGAACGAAAAGAATGAGCTCATCGGGATCATTTCTGAAGGTGATTGTATAAAGCAGATTCACGACAGCCGCTATTATAATATGCCGCTCGAAAATAATTCTGTTGAGAAGAATATGATCAAGAATGTGGAGACCATTGACGGTAACATGAACATCTTCGATGCAGCCACCAAATTCCTGAAAGCCAAGCGACGGCGATTCCCTATCGTTGATGGAGGTAAACTTGTCGGGCAGATCAGTCAGAAAGACATTCTTAAAGCGGCCATGCAATTACGCGGACACAACTGGAAGTAATCAGTTGTCCCGCTTTACCAGGGCATAGTATTCGTTTTCCAGGGGCAAGTAACCCTGGTTATAAACGAAATAGTAAACCTTACCAGCCTTGGTGGTATATATGTTGGTAACATAGTTGAAATCAAATCCCATTTCGATCAGCTTCGATCGGGATGTTTTTGTTTTCTGATGCGGATTCAGTGTTTCAAGGATGCGATAATTCTTCCTTAAGCGGTTGTTTACATTCCTGATGAGATTTCTGCTGTCCTTATTAATGCGGTTATTATAGGCATTCCGGCAGCCGTCGTTGCAAAACTTTTTATCGATACGCCCAACGATTGTGTCACCGCATTCCAGGCAGCTTCGTTTTTCTTCTTTCATTCTTAAATCATCTTAGCGGTTATCTCTTTAAATAATTTGTAGGCCAGCATGGCGGTTGTGTCGTTAAGATCGCGATTCGGATTCAACTCTACGATATCGGCACCGATGATCTCAACCTGAATATTTTGAATGATTGAAATAACCTCACGTGAACTCAATCCACCCGGTTCATGGTGAGATACCCCGGGAGCAAATGCCGGGTCCAGTGCATCCAGATCAAGGGAAATGTAGAGCGGCCCCTGAAG
>JABDPL010000101.1 GCA_013042825.1 Flavobacteriaceae bacterium
GTTCAGGGGCAAAGAGAATGCCCTTATGCCAAACTGGTTGCATCTTCCGGTAGGTTATCATGGCAGAAGCTCTTCGATAATAACATCTAAGATACCGATACATCGACCCATGGGGCAAACCCTGCCGGCCGGGGCTGATGTTCCCGTTTTCGGACCCAGTAAAATGGTTGATTTCGAGCTTGAAATGGCATTTATTACCACCGACGCCAATGACCTGGGTGAACCAATCCCGATTGAGGAGGCTGAAGACTATATTTTCGGACTGGTACTCTTTAATGATTGGAGCGCCAGGGATATCCAGAAATGGGAATATGTACCTCTTGGACCTTTCCTTGGAAAATCATTTGCATCGAGCATTTCCCCATGGATCGTCACCCTTGATGCACTTGAACCGTTTCGTGTAGACGGGCCAAAACAGGAACCAAAACCCTTGCCCTATCTGCAGTTTAAGGGCAAGAAGAGTTTCGATATCAACCTTGAAGTGGCCATTCGCCCTAAATCCGCCAAGGAAAAAGTTGTGTCTCGTTCCAACTTCAAATACATGTATTGGAACATGGCCCAGCAACTCGCTCATCACACGGTAAACGGATGCCCGGTGAATTCCGGAGACTTAATGGGCAGCGGAACCATTTCGGGGCCGACTAAGGATTCCTACGGATCCATGCTCGAATTGACCTGGAGAGGCGAAAAACCGCTGGTTATGACCGATCAAACCGAACGCACCTTTATCCAGGACAATGATACGGTTATCATGAGAGGATATTGCGAAAATGATGGCGTCCATATCGGGTTTGGTGAGGTAAGAACCGAACTGCTCCCGGTTTTTAATCCAAAAAAAGTAGCTAGATAAACTACTGATTTTCTGATTATTAGAATCTGTTCTTAGCGAATTTTAGGAATTTTTCCTATATTTGGCATCAATATTGGACTTATAGCCCCGAACCAATTAAATCTACGCTTATGAAACGATTCCTACTTTTAGTCGTTGGCTTGTCCTTACTGGCCTCATGTAGCAGTAAGCGACATATCGAAAGGGTGATGTACAGTGGTAATTACGACCACGCCATCTCCGATGCACTTAAGAAGATCAGACCCAATAAGGATGGTAATCGCCAAAAAAGGTTTATCCTCCTTCTGGAAGAAGCCTATCTCAAGGCTGTTGAACGCGATCACAGTACAATAGAAAAATTAAGGAAAGGAGATAATCCGGAGTATCTTAGAATGATCTATGAGATCTATGTCAACCTGGACGCTCGCCAGGAAGCGATCAAACCACTGCTGCCTTTGCGCGCTGGTAAACGCACTATTGATCTGCCCATGTATGATTATTCCAACAGAATATTTGAGACCAGGGATGACCTCGCTAAATACAGTTACCAGGTAGTTCGAAATTCGCTGAATACAACAAATAAGTTGCAACTCCGGAACGCCTATGATCAACTGGCTTATATCGAGCAGATTTATCCTAATTATAAAGATGTCAGACAATTGATGCAGGAAATCCACTTGCAGGCGATCGATTATGTAATCGTTGAAATCAGTAATCAAACGCAGCAAATCATTCCCCAACAACTGGAACAAGACCTGATGAGTTTTGAGACCTATGGTCTGGATAATTTCTGGACAGTTTACCATAGTCAGCCTATGGACTCCCTTCAATACGATTATGGCATGCAATTACAGCTGAGGCAAATAAATATTTCGCCTGAACAGATGAGAGAGCGCATGCATCTCAGGCGAAAGGAAATAGTTGACGGTTGGGAATATCAGTTGGATGAGAATGGAAATGTTGCACAAGACAGTCTTGGAAATGATATCAAGATCGATCGAATAATAACGGTGAAAGCCAGAGTGTTTGAGGTCGAACAGATAAAATCGGCACAGGTGGTCGCCCGCGTTGAATTCAAGAATCTTCAGAACGATCAGTTGATGGAAACTTTCCCTATTGACAGCGAGTTCATTTTTCAAAACAGGTTTGGACGGATGCGGGGTGATGAACGAGCCCTTACCGATTACGACCGCGATTTACTCAATAATGGTCTTATACCATTTCCATCGAATGCTCAAATGGTGTTTGACACCGGTGAAGATTTGAAATTTAAAATCAAATCCATTTTGAATTCATACAACCTTGGAGGATAATACAAGAAAAGGCCCGGCAAAATGCCGGGCTTTTTTATTTCAGGAGCTCCTTAATATCCAAATCTAATATTCGGCCGTGAGAGCCATGGGCGATGACCTGGCCTTTCTTGATTACAAGAACTTGAGGTGATTCATGTACAATTCCAAATCGATCCTCAATCGCTGAAGACAACTGTCGATAACTGATAAGGTCTAAGAGGTATATATCTGCTTTATCCTCCGGTATATCATAAGCTTTTTCAAACCCATTAAGAACCATCCCGCTTATCCCGCAACGGGTTGAATGCTTAAAAACAATCTGAGCCCGATCCGTCGATTTTGTTACAATAGCATCGATCTGAACCGTATCCGTAAGTTCCTCCCAGGGCAGTTCAAACTTTATGCTGCTCTTTGTTGTATTTATGAATTTCTTGAAAATCCCCATGTCTCAAATTCTAAGGCTTTGGACGCAAATTTACAAATAACTTACAGCCTGACTATTCGTCATCACAAGTTTAATTCTTTCTGTCATTTTGTCTTGATAATCAGGCTGGTAAGATAATTGACCTTTGCTAATCAAAATTGAAAGAACACTATGAATTTTAACAATTATACCATAAAATCACAGGAGGCCGTTCAGCAGGCCCACCAAATGGCTCAGGGCATGGGGCATCAGCAAATTGAATGTGAGCACATTTTTAAAGCGCTCAGCGAGGTGGATGAAAATGTATTACCCTTCATACTGAAGAAGCTCAATATCAATGTCTCCCTGCTCGATCAGATGATTGAAAAAGAGCTGCAAAGCAAACCCAAAGTTTCAGGGGCCGAGATCATGCTGTCGAGATCTGCGGGCACAGCCCTAAATGAGGCCTCGCTTCAAGCCAAGAAAATGAAGGATGATTTCATAAGCATCGAACATCTGGTTCTGGGTATCTTCAAATCAGATAATAAGATCTCCCGAATGCTTAAGGATCAGGGTGTGAC
>JABDPL010000109.1 GCA_013042825.1 Flavobacteriaceae bacterium
TGGGTCCAACGAGCACAGCGAGTTAATCCCACCTTTGGTACAGATAAAAGACCAGGATGTAAATCCTGGTTTTTTCATTTTGAAAACTTGATTAAGCTTGCTTAAAAACATGTTGGAGAAATGAAAACTCAGGCCTTGAAAAGGCCTGTTCTTTTTCAAAATGTTTTGGTGGGTCCAACGAGCACAGCGAGTTAATCCCACCTTTGGTACAGATAAAAGACCAGGATGTAAATCCTGGTTTTTTCATTTTGAAAACTTGATTAAGCTTGCTTAAAATCATGTTGGAGAAATGAAAACTCAGGCCTTGAAAAGGCTTGTTCTTTTTCAAAATGTTTTGGTGGGTCCAACGAGCACAGCGAGTTAACCCCACCAAGTGAGAAGGGAAACAATAAAGACTGACTGCGAAAGCAGGCAGATGGCTTATATCCACCTACCTCAACAGAAACTCTGGAGCAATTCGAACTCTGGAAAAAATCGAATCCAAGCTAAAACCGGATAGGAACTATTAGTTTTTAATAAGTCTTCTTACCACACTCCTATTGCCATTCTGAAATTTTAAAAGATAAACGCCTGACGATAAATCGGACACATCAAATGTGTTGTCATTTCCATTTAAGTCGATTTCCATTATTTCCTTGCCTATCAAATCGATGACTTTCAATTGAGTTGTGGAATAATTTACTGCAAATTCAACATTCACGAGATCGGATGTGGGATTTGGATGAATTTGAATGTCCTGGGACAAAGCATCAAGCTCTCCATCGCTAAGTACAGTGGTAAAGTCACATACCGGAGGAAGCGCATTATAGCCCACAGCATTGGAAGTTTCTCCCCAATTACTAGAATCATTGCATAAGGCCAATAATGATCCTTGATCGGTAAATCCGAAACAGTTCGGCAGGTTGATCCGGGCATTATCAACCTCCGGACTTATGGAAATAGATGTCATCCCGTCGGAAAACGCCCCCGGTTTGGCAGAAGTAGCATCATCAATCGCATTACCGTCCCAGCCTCCGTTCATCTGAATGGCAGCCACGAAGCCCGTTTGATCGCCTAAGCTCGGAAGGTTGTCGGGGTCATACGCAAAGATCTGATCGCCCAAAAAAGATAGATCCAGGGGTGTTCCTGCAACGGTACCTGCATCACTAAAGAGAATATCCTTGCACCGGAATGGTACTCTTGAACAAACAATTTGAGAGCCCGGAACATAATTTTTGGTAAAGGTCAAAGTAAAAAAGTCTTCCCCGGGTCTGAATCCTCCAGTTGTAAACCAACCTGCATCTGTAAAGGAAATGCGTTCACCAATTGTTGCGCCCCTGATCAAAACAATAGTGAATTCATCGAGATCACCAGTGGAGGGATCGGCATTGTAAGAGGAAAATGCGATTTCACCGAGGCTAAATTGAGCAAAGGACAGATTTAAGAATAGGCACAGCAGGCCCAAAAGAATTATTTTTTTCTGCATTTTGGTTGGTTTAAGTTAATTATTGGTTATAGTAAGTTACAAAAAACCTTGTTTTCAAAATCCAGAAATAAATCTTAAACACGAATCTGCCATCAATATTCTGTTTAGGCCTTAACCAATTTATTTTAATCAAATGTAACCCAGGTTACCCTTTTCAGGTTACTCAGGTTACCAAAAAGATGACCGTATACACCTACTTTTGATTGCACAAATCAATACGTATGAAAGCAGTTGTTTTAGGTTTGTTCTTCCTCCTAACCGTTTCCGGATGGAGTCAGGATGCCGTTCGAATCTCAAAATCTGAGGTCCTGGATATGGTATTGGAGAACAATCACCAGATCAGGATTTCAGAACAGGAATTCCTGAGTTCACAAGCAGATTACAGGCAAACCAATGCCTTGTTCTTCCCTAATATCTCGATTTCCCATACGGGTTTTGTCACCACCAATCCGCTGATGGCTTTCGGATCGAAACTTAACCAGGCGTCCATCAGGGCCAGTGATTTTGATCCTGATATTCTGAATGATCCTGATCAAACTCAGAATGTGGCAACCAAATTTGAAATTCAGCAACCGCTGATCAATTTCGATGGCTTCTGGAAAAGGAAAGCGGCCAGATCTACGATGGAGGCAAATCAGCTCAACCGTCAACGCACAGGAGAATTTCTTACTTATGAGGCCGATCGTGCCTATACCATGCTTCAGCTTGCAGAGAGACAACTTCAGGTGCTAGAAAAGAATCTGAAATTGGCCGAGGCCAATAAGACCCTCGCACAAAACCGATTTGAGCAAGGCCTTATTCAGCAAGCGGATGTACTTCTATTTGATGTGAGATTCGCAGAAGTATCCAATCAATTGCAGCATGCCAGAAGTTCGTTGCAGAACGCCTCCGACTATCTCGCATTTCTTATGAACAAAACCGATCATCCAATATACCTGGCCGGTGACAGCCTGAAAATAGACACCTCAGCTCCTGATATTATACCAAAGCTGTCGCCTGACAGAGCCGATATCAAAGCGATGGACGAGGTAACACGAGCCTACGCCAATGCATCCAAGGCTGACAAACTCGCATTTCTGCCAAACATCAACGCATTCGGAAGTTATGAGTTATATGACCAAAACTTCTTCAATGGAGAGGCCAGCGGTTATTTGGTAGGAATAGGTATGAACTGGACAATTCTTGATGGAACCAAACGCTTCAGTAAAACGAAAAAGAGTAAAGCTGAGTATGAGAAAGCCAAAACTGAATTCGAGCAATACAAGTATAAAAGTGAGCTAGAGTTAAGGAAGGCCTGGCGTCAATTTCAGGATGCAAAGAACAATCTCGAACTAACGAAACTGGCCAAAACACAAGCACAACAGGCTTTGAAAATCCGTTCCAATAGGTTTAAGGAAGGGCTTGAACGCGCCACCGATCTTTTGTTTGCTGAAGTTCAGGCTTCACAAAAAGAACTGGAATATTACCAGTCTATGGTCACGTACAATTCAACATTGTCCTATTTGAATTTTTTAACCGAAAATCCCACACAATGAAAAAACTAAAATTATCCGCTTTAGCAGCAATTGCATTGATGTTAACACACTCTTGTGGCCAAAATGATACCGACAAAACAACCAGCTCGCAGGAACCCATAATTGTTGAGGTCCTTCAACTGGCGAGTTCAGACAATGTTGCGGCCATAAGCTCAAGTGGGCTGGTTAAAGCCAGTGAACATGCAGATATCAGCACACGGAACATGGGGTATGTTCTTAGGGTTAATGTTGAAATCGGTGAGCAGGTCAACAAAGGACAGTTGCTCATCAAACTCAGCAATGACGATCTGCAGGCCAAATGGGGCCAGGTGAGTGCACAGGTTAACGAGGCAACCGCGGCATTTTCAAATGCTAAGACTGACTATGAGCGATTCAAAAATCTCTATTCCAACAACAGTGCTTCACAAAAGGAATTGGATGACGCAACCTCCCGCTTTGAAATGGCCGAGGCACGCCTTCAGAGCGCTGAACAAATGAAACAGGAGGTGAGTGCTCAATTTGCCTATTCGAATATAAGGGCGCCATTTGACGGTTTCATCACCGCAAAATATGTTAATCCGGGAGACCTCGCAAGTCCGGGAATGCCACTGCTTTCAATGGAAAATCCAAATCAACTAGAAATTCTGGCGAGGATACCGGAACATCTGATTTCCCAAATAGAGGTCAATTCCGAAGTAAATGTTAGCAGTAAAACCATAGCCAGACAGCTAAAGGGAACCATTACTGAAAAAAGCAACTCTTCTCTGAACACAGGCGGTCAATTCATTATAAAGGTCGCTTTGCAGGATCCTCCCGAAGCGCTGAGGTCGGGCATGTTTGTAACGGTTATGATCCCGATGGAAGAGTCCGTTAATGTATCAAGCCTTTTTGTCCCAAATGCTGCGCTTATCAAACGGGGTCAGTTAACCGGGGTATTTGCGGTAAGCCAGAGCAATACTGCAATTTTAAGGTGGTTGCGCCTGGGCCGGGAAATGGGAGATTCCACAGAAGTGCTTTCTGGCTTAGGTGCCGGCGAATCCATCATAATCGGTTCGGATACCAAATTATTCAACGGAGCCAAGATCTCGGTTAAAAACACGAATGCATTGAATTCTGATCAAGGCAATTCCGAAGAGATCGAAAAGGAATAGGTGCAATTGAGAGTATTAATTAACAAATAAGCTTGCTTTAAAATGAAAGACGGACTAGCCGGAAGAATCGCCAAAGGTTTCATGAATTCGAAACTAACCGTTTTGCTGATGATCGTTTTTATGGTCGTTGGTGTATACAGCTCATTTCTCATCCCTCGTGAAGAAGAGCCCCAAATCGATGTGCCGATGGCCGATATATTTGTGGGTTATCCCGGTGCGAGCCCCGAGGAAGTTGAAACACGTGTGATCAAACCCCTGGAGAAATTATTTTCCAATATCAAAGGGGTTGAATACCTCTATTCGCGTTCGATGGAAGAGCAAGGCATGGTCATTGTCCAATTCTTTGTTGGTGAAGATATCGAACGGTCTTTGGTTAAACTCTACAATGAGATCAACAAGCACATGGATATCATGCCTGAAGGCGTAACCTTTCCACTGGTAAAGACCAGGGCTATTGATGATGTTCCAATGCTGGGATTAACCCTTTGGAGTGAGACTTATGATGACTTCCAGTTGGGTCAGATCTCCCAGGAACTGATCTATGAGATCAAAAAAGTTGAGGATGTTGCGATTACACATCAGATAGGGGGCAGAGCAAGAGAGATAAGGATTGTAATCGATAAGGACAAATTAGCGGAAAGCGGACTTGATTTCCTCCAGGTCTCAAAAATGATCAAAGCCAATAGCAGTCAGCTTAACTCCGGTAACATCATCAACAATGACCTGGAATTTTCGGTGCGTTCAGGTGAATTTCTCAGAACCTCACAGGACATTGAAAATCTCATTATCGGGACCAATAACGATCAGCCGGTCTATCTTAACCAGGTTGCCGATGTTGTTGACGGCCCCGAAATTCCTAAAAAATATGTGTTCAATGGTTTTGGCCAGGCCAGTCCCGTCAGTGCGACATTTCCTTCGGAATATCCTGCTGTCACTATTGCCATAGCCAAGCGAAAGGGCGCGGATGCCATGAAGATAGCCGATGTGATCCTGGAAAAGGTCGAACGCATGAGAACCGATCTCATTCCTGATGATGTTCATATTGAGGTAACCAGGAACTATGGGGAGACCGCCTCGCACAAGGTATCGGAACTTTTATTGCATTTGCTAGGAGCGATAATTGCCGTAACCCTGGTAGTTATGCTGGCCATGGGATGGCGCGGTGGTTTGGTGGTTTTCCTTTCTGTCCCCATCACCTTTGCCCTGACCCTGCTGAGTTATTACCTGCTGGACTACACCCTGAACAGGATCACTTTATTCGCCCTTGTTTTTGTTACCGGTATCGTAGTAGACGACTCTATAATTATTGCCGAAAACATGCACAGGCATTTCAAGATGAAGCGTTTGCCATTTAAACAAGCAGCCATCTATGCGATAAACGAGGTTGGAAATCCCACTATCCTGGCTACATTTACGGTGATAGCATCTGTTCTTCCAATGGCCTTTGTTTCGGGACTTATGGGCCCCTATATGTCACCAATGCCCATCGGCGCCTCCATAGCCATGCTGTTATCCTTATTTGTGGCCCTTACAATCACACCCTATTTGGGTTATATCTTTCTACGGGAAAAAGAGAAATCGGGCGCCTCCGAAAACAAGGAAAAGCCCATGGAAGACAGCCTGATCTACAAGATATATGCCAGGCTGGAACGGCCACTGATCGAGAATCGAATGCGCGGTCTGATTTTCCTGGCTATAACATTTGTATTGATGCTTGCCTCTGTGGCTCTTTTCTTCACAAAATCCGTAGCTGTGAAAATGCTACCCTTTGATAATAAGAATGAATTCCAGGTGATCATCGATATGCCTGAAGGAACAACCCTGGAGCGAACAGCCGTTGTTACCCAGGAAATCGCCCAATTCCTGTCGGAGCAATCCGAAGTCGTTAATTACCAACGCTATGTAGGCACATCAGCACCAATCACATTCAATGGTTTGGTAAGACATTACGATCTGAGACGTGGAAGCAATGTAGCTGATATCCAGGTAAATCTTACCGATAAGGGAAATAGAAGTGATCAAAGCCATGACCTGGCCAAGGCTTATCGGCCAAGGATACAGGAAATCGCCAAAGCCTTTAATGCCAATGTTAAAATTGTTGAAGTGCCGCCGGGACCTCCGGTATTATCGACAATCGTAGCGGAGGTATACGGGCCAGATTACGAAGAGCAGATCCGGCTGGCTGGGGAAATAGATTCTATTCTGAACTCAACTGCAGATGTTGTTGATATCGACACCATGGTTGAAGCCGATCAGCAGGAATTCGAGATAATCATCGACCGTGAAAAAGCCATGCTCAACGGGGTAGCTGTGAGCCAGGTCACGCAAACGCTTAATCTTGCATTAGCGAATCGTTCAATTACACATCTTTACGATGAGAAAGCCCTGCCTCAGGTTGGAGTTGTTTTGGCCCTTGATGAACAGGATAAATCTTCCATTGAGGATGTGCTGCAGTTAAAAGTTAAGTCGGCCCTCGGTCATATGGTGATAATAGGAGATATAGCAGATCTCACCCCAAGAACAAGGGCCAAAAGCATTTATCGCAAAAATCAAAAACGGGTGGTTTATGTAATGGCTGATATGGCGGGTAAACTCGAGAGTCCGGTATACGCCATTCTCGGTATGGAAGACAAGTTAAAGGCTTTAGAACTCCCAAGGGGATACAGTTTATCGGAACTCTACATGAGCCAACCCGAATATGAAGATGATTACTCGGTGAAATGGGATGGTGAATGGCAGATCACACTGGAGGTTTTCCGTGATCTCGGTATTGCATTCCTCGGTGTGATCATCATAATTTATATCCTTATCGTAGGCTGGTTCCAGAATTTCAGAGTACCCATTATCATGATGGTCGCCATTCCATTGTCGCTCATTGGAATTGTATTAGGC
>JABDPL010000111.1 GCA_013042825.1 Flavobacteriaceae bacterium
ATCCTGTGTAGACCATTGAAAGAAATCTAGCTGAATCCAGGTTCCCGGTGTATCCGGACAAATAGTGAAAACAAGACTCTCATTATTACCATAATTTCCACCGGAGCCACCAGAATCATAAAAAGTACCTGAACAGGTACTGATAGAACCATTCTGCATATTATAATTCTGCCCATACAGGCTGTATGCGAGGAGAAGGGATAAAAGAATGGTGATGTTTCTCATGATGACGATTTATCGTGTGGGATCGGGTTTGATCAAAATGAAATAGTTGGTGTTATCCACCCTGTAAACTGATGCCCGTCTCGGATCAAAATTAAATGCATACTTCAACGGATTAAAGGAGGAAGGATTAAAAACCTTATCCCTATTAAGGTCTTTAACAAACACAGTTTTAAGTGCAACTTCCGATAACAACCGACAATCTTTTTGATCGCGAGGATTGTTTATTTCAACGATTTCAATTCTATTCCTGAGTATTTGCTTAAGACTATAGATCACCTCGGGCCGGTTGAGAACGCGTTCCCGGAACTGATCACCATAAACCTCCTGAATTTGTTTGGTTTCAAGAGCAGTTAAGGAGCCCTGACTTGTGATTGGCGTTTGAGCAGATAGGTTTAATGTAGATATCAGAATCAGGACTCTGAAAAGTCCTGAAATCAAGGCTTTCATAAAATCTTATTTTGTTGGAACCTGAAATTTAGTAAAATAATATTAATCCCGACCATTTTATCGATAAACGGAAAAGTTTAATCATCCTATGTATATAACAGCTGTATTTACTAAACTCCTAATGTTTAAAAGAGTTTTATTAATTATCTTTGTCACCTGTTTTTAACAAAGGCGTTTAAAAATGAAAATTGAAAATACATCTGATAATTTCGATGCTCTCGGAGATGAGCATATCGGTACATCGTCCGATACGCCATTGAGGCGTGATGCATTTGAATTAACAAAGGCTGAAAAAATAGATATAATAAAGGATGATATCAGGCATATTCTTGAAACCCTGGGACTTGACCTCTCGGACGACAGCCTAAACGGCACACCAAAACGCGTGGCGAAAATGTTTGTCAATGAGATCTTTGGAGGGCTTGATCCTGATAAAAAACCTAAAGCATCCACATTTGAAAATAAGTACAAATACGGTGAAATGCTCGTGGAAAAGAATATTACGGTTTATTCCACATGTGAGCATCATCTCCTGCCAATAGTTGGTAAGGCACATGTAGCCTATATATCCAGCGGAAAGGTTGTTGGACTTTCTAAAATGAATCGCATAGTCGATTATTTCGCGAAAAGGCCGCAGGTTCAGGAGCGCCTGACCATCCAGATCGTAGACGAGCTGCAGAAAATCCTTAACACCAAGGATGTAGCCTGTGTGATCGATGCCAAACATCTCTGCGTAAATTCTCGAGGAATAGAACATGTAGAAAGCAGCACCGTAACCAGTGAATTCAGAGGTCAGTTCAAAGATAAATCCGTGCGTCGGGAATTTCTGGACTATATAAATTTAGACACCTCATTTTAATCGACTGAAGCCCTCCTTACCTATGCTTTACCAGGATCAAAAACTTCATATTTACAATTCGCTTACAGGCGAGAAAGATCTATTTGCACCGGTTAATGAAGGCCATGTGGGCATGTACGTTTGTGGCCCCACCGTTTACAGCAATGTTCACCTGGGAAATGTAAGAACCTTCATGTCCTTCGACATGATCTACCGATATTTTAAGCATTTAGGGTTCAAAGTTCGTTATGTAAGAAACATAACCGATGCCGGACACCTTGAGAATGATGCCGATGAAGGGGAGGATCGTATATCTAAAAAGGCCCGTCTGGAGCAAATTGAACCTATGGAAGTGGTTCAGAAATACACGGTCGATTTCCATAACATACTGACTACCTTCAATTTTCTTCCACCGAGCATAGAGCCAACCGCAACAGGACATATTATCGAACAAATAGAGATCATCAAGGAAATCCTGGATAAGGGCCTGGCGTACGAGGTAAATGGCTCGGTATATTTCGACGTGCTGCAATACAATAAAACCCACCATTACGGAATCCTGAGCGGGCGCAATATCGAGGACCTTATCCATAATACCAGGGCCTTAGATGGCCAAAGCGATAAAAAAAATCCTCAGGATTTTGCACTTTGGAAACGAGCCGAACCACAACATATCATGCGATGGCCATCCCCATGGAGTGACGGCTTCCCGGGGTGGCACCTGGAATGCACGGCCATGAGCACGAAATACCTCGGAGAGAACTTCGATATACACGGTGGTGGAATGGATTTGAAATTTCCTCACCACGAATGCGAGATCGCTCAGGCAAAAGCTTGTAATGACGTTAACCCTGTAAATATTTGGATGCACGCAAATATGCTCATCATGAATGGCAAGAAAATGGCGAAATCCACAGGAAATTATATTTTGCCAAATGAGATCTTTACCGGTGATAATCCGCATATCAGCAAGGCCTACCCGCCTAGTGTTGCACGTTTTTTCATGTTACAGGCGCATTATCGCAGTATCCTTGATTTTACCGATGCGGGCCTTCAAGCCAGTGAAAAAGGCTATTACAAACTGATGGAAGCCATTTCAGGAATTGACACTGTTCCATCAGCTGAGCAAACATCAGGATTTGACGTTGCCTCATGGAAGCAAGCCTGCTATGATGCCATGAATGATGATTTCAATACCCCTACTCTTATTGCTGAACTCTTCGCGGCGGTCAAGTTCATCAATCAGCTCAAAGATAATAAAGCCTCAATTTCTTCTGCCGATCTTGAAGTACTCAAGATATCGATGTTTGCCTTTGCGTTTGATGTCTTAGGATTGGAAAATGAGGAGGCTTCAAACGATACCGGTCACAGACTTGCCGATACGGTTGAAATATTGATTAACCTCAGAGCCGAAGCCCGTGCAAATAAGGATTTCGAATTGTCTGACCGCATACGGGATGAACTATCTGCTATCGGTATCCAACTCAAAGACGGTAAAGAAGGGACTAGCTTCTCGACTAATTGATAAATGCTAAAAAAGATTTTAATTGCACCCCTGGTACTGCTGGTTCGTGCTTATCAACTCTTACTCTCACCTCTGCTGCCATCTACCTGCAGATATCAGCCCACCTGTTCCCATTATACGGTTGAGGCGCTGAAAAAACATGGTTTGTGGTATGGCGGCAAGCTCGCGATAAAACGTATTTTTAGCTGCCACCCCTGGGGTGGTTCGGGATATGATCCGGTTCCGGAGAAAATAGAAAACCGAAATGCCGGTGATACAGAAACCTAAGAAATAATCCAGCGCGATTCTCTATATTTACAACCAAATTCCCGGCTTTATGCATTTTTTACAAATCGTTTGGGATCCTGCATCTGAAGGTATAAGGATCACCGATAGTTTTACCATTCATTACTACAGTTTGATGTGGATCGTTGCGTTCCTTCTGGGGTATGCCATCATGAAACGCATTTTCAAACGCGAGAACGAGACTCAGGAAAATCTGGATGCCTTATTCATATATTCGGTACTGGGATTACTTCTTGGCGCCCGTTTAGGCGAGGTTTTCTTTTACAGCTGGGATTATTTTAAGGATCATCTCGTAGAGATTCTGTTACCTATAAAAGAAGATCCGAACGGGAGCATTCTTGGAATTAAAGGTTACAAGTTCTATGGCTTTCGCGGGCTGGCCAGTCATGGGGCGGCCATAGGAATGATCATTTCGATGATCATTTACAGCCGCAAGAAAGTAAAGCGACCTGCACTTTGGATCCTTGACCGGGTTGTTATCCCAGTGGCACTCGGTGGAATTTTCGTGCGTATAGGTAATTTTTTCAATTCTGAAATGATCGGGAAAACCGTTGACGGAAATTTTGGCATAATATTCAAGCAATTCGATGACCAGGTCAGGCATCCCGGGCAATTATATGAAGCCTTCGGGTATATTTTTGTATTTCTCATCCTTTATTACCTATACTGGAAAAAAGATAAGGGCAAACAACCCGGATTTATCTTTGGTACATTCCTTGTTCTGCTGTGGTCGGTCAGGTTATTTGTTGAACGCTTTAAGATCGCACAGGTTGAAGGACGCGAGGATTGGATCTTCTCCCTGAATACCGGACAGGCCTTAAGTATACCCCTTATTCTGGCAGGATTATATTTCATGTTTATCTATAAGCCCAAATCGACATAATTATGAAAGCTGGAAAGATCTTGATATCAATGATGGTTGTTTCAATGGCGTTACATTCTTGTAAAAATGAAAACAAGATTGTGGAACCCATTACCGTGGAATTCAGAAAAGACGGCGATCTGCAACTTTTTGCTTCGGAAAATGATTCGCTTCGTGCTGCCTTCAATATCGAGATAGCCGATGATGAATATGAAAGGCAACGCGGATTGATGGACAGGCACTCTATGGAAGACGACCAGGCCATGCTTTTTATATTTCCTGGATCAAACCTCCGCGGCTTCTACATGAAAAGCACCTATATCCCTTTAGATATTATATTCATCGGAAGCGACCAGAAAATTGTCAGCTTCCAGAAGAATGCCCAGCCGCTGGATGAAAAGTCCTTACCGTCTAATGTGCCTGCCCAGTATGTTCTGGAAATCAAAGGCGGACTGGCAGATCAGATGGGCTTAAAAGTGGGAGACAGCATAGCTTTCCAAAGACAATAAAAAAACCCTTCCTGAAAACAGGAAGGGATTATTTTGATCTTATATAATGCCATAATTATTTCCCTTCTTTCTCCCGCATTTTCTTCAAGGTATCATGCATGATAGGTGTTGCAATAAACACCGATGAATAGGTACCTACGATTACACCAACGATCAGTGCAAATAACAAGCCGCGCAGGGATTCCGCACCAAAGAGGAACATCGCCAATAATACAACAAGCGTTGTTAAGGAGGTATTTAAGGTACGGCTCAAGGTGCTGTTAAGCGCCGAATTCACCGTGCGGTCAAAGTCCCAGCTGGTGTGCTCATTCAGAAATTCACGAATCCGGTCGAATACAACCACCGTATCATTCAGTGAATAACCGATTACCGTTAGTATAGCCGCGATAAATGCCTGGTCGATCTCCATGCCGAATGGCATAAAGCGCCAGGTTATAGAGAATATCCCCAAAACGATCAGGACGTCATGGAAAACCGCTGCAACCGCTCCGAGGGAGAATTGCCATTTCTTAAATCGAAATAAAATATATAGGAATACGACCACTAAGGATCCTAAAATAGCCCAGACCGATGAGCGTTTGATATCGTCAGCTATAGTCGGACTAACCTTTCCGGAGTACATTTTTCCGATGTTGTTTTCACCAGCAACGAACTGGTCGTAGGTTAAACCGTCAGGCAGGAAAGTCCTTACCGCATCGAATAATCCACGCTGCACCTCTTCATCTGCTTCAGCCGAGTTCTCGTTGATCTTATACTTGGTAGAAATCTTTAGCTGATTTGGATTCCCAATAGTCTTCACCTCAGAGCTACCGAAAACATTATTTACCGATGATCTCACTTCTTCTGCATTAACATCCTGGGCAAATCTCACCTGGTAGGTTCGTCCACCAACGAAATCGATCCCCTGGTCTAGTCCGGTTGTGAAGAGTGATGCCAGACCACCGACTATAATTATACCGGATACCATATACGCCAGCTTTCTTTTTCGAAGGAATTTGATATCGATATTCCTGAACAGCCCTTTTGTCAACCTGGTTGAGAAATCCAGTTTTCCACCGCGGTTAACATACCAATCGATCAATAAACGCGTGATAAAAATCGCAGTAAACAATGATGTTACAATACCGATAAGTAATGTGGTAGCAAATCCTTTAATGGGTCCTGTTCCGAATACAAATAAGATCAGGGCTGTAAGTCCTGTTGTAATGTTCGCATCCAGGATGGATGACAATGCATTACTGAAACCATCTTTTACCGACTCTTTTTGTCCCTTGCCTTTTGCCAGCTCCTCACGAACCCGCTCATAGATAAGTACATTCGCATCAACCGAGATACCAACGGTCAGTACGATACCCGCAATACCGGGTAAGGTTAATACCGCTCCCAGTCCGGACAGGATTCCGAAGATCAGAAGAATATTCAGGATCAGTGCGATATCTGAAAAAATCCCCGCTCTTCCGTAGTAGAATAACATCCAGATAAGAACCAGGATGAGCGCGATAACAAAGGATTTCTTTCCTGTATCAATAGCTTCCTGACCCAGTGACGGACCAACCTCTTCAGCTTGCACGATATCGGCTGAAGCCGGAAGCTTACCCGCCCTTAGCACGTTCGCTAAATCCTGTGCTTCGGTAAGAGTGAAATCTCCGGTAATCCGGGAACTACCTCCACTTATGGGACCGGTGGTAACACCTGGAGCTGAATATACAATATCATCAAGAACGATCGCTATCTGCGATTGCTGATTGAAGGCTCGCCCTGTCATTTCCTCCCAGATTTTCGCCCCTTTGAGGTTCATATCCATGGAAACCGCGGGCTTTGAGAACTCATCATAGATCTGACGAGCATCGGTTATCACGGCTCCGCTTAGTTCAGGCTTGTCCTCCCTGTTACCCTTTAGGGCATACATGTTCACAAAATCGATATTTTCATTTTCGATACCGAATGCAAAGTGTGTGAATTTGGCATCTGCCGGAAGAAGCGTCTTAGCCTCTGCTGAGTTAACAAAGGCCTTTATCATTTCTACATCGCTTTTCTCAACGGCTACAACAGCTGACGGTACTGTGGGCGCATAAAAGAAATTTCTTGCCAGGTCACTTTCCTGAGCCACTTCGGTTGTATCGATATCAGACTCCCCAAGCAGTTCCTCGATTTGAGCATCCTCTTCGTCTGAAATCCCTTCGTCTTCAACAGTATCTTCGGCCTCTTGATCAGTTGCCTGTGCCTTCAGAGCTTCATTTGCAGCCCCGAGAAAGGTGGTTAGATTTTGTGAACCTTCAACATCCCAGAATTCAAGTTGAGCAGTTCCCTGTAGCAATTTCTTAACCCGGTTAATATCTTTGGCACCTGGAAGTTCTACGAGAATACGCCCTGAATTCCCCAGTCGCTGAATATTGGGCTGAGCAACCCCAAACTGGTCTATACGCTTACGAAGAACCTCGAAAGCCGAAACAACAGATTCATCGATCTTTCTGCGAAGGATCGGTTTTACCTGATCATCGGTCATATTAAATGTGATCTCCTCGCTTAATGTTCGATTGGCAAATATATCCGGAGAGGCTAAATTCGTATCGCCTTTAATAGCGTCAAAAGCGATAAAGAAGTCTTCCAGGTAAGTATTCTGACTATTTTTCTGTAGTTCTTCAGCATCGGCCAGGGCCTTGTTGAATACCGGGTCACGGCTATCGTTAGAAAGCCCTTTCAAAATATCCTTCACAGAGATCTGAAGGATAACATTTATTCCTCCTTTAAGGTCAAGCCCGAGATTCATGGCCTTATCCTGAACTTCGCTATACTTGAATTTAGCGATACCCATATTGAATACCTCATCCAGACCAGAAATGGAGTCCAGGTAACGGGCCTCTTCTATTGAGCGAAGTGCATCATAATCAGGCTGTTCCGAAGAAATCTTTTCAATCGCAAACTGTTTTGCAGCATCTTCTATCTGGTTGGCCTTAAATGTAAATGACAATTGGTATATACTGACCAAGCCGAACAGGAGTGCAAATACTTTGACTAGTCCTTTATTTTGCATTACGGGTTGATTTTATTTCTGAATTTTAAAAACGAGCAAATATATGACTTCATGAAGGAAATGCCAATACATTTGGTCGATTTAATAAATAAGGGCAACGATTAAATTGCCCTTATCTGTAAAGCGTTAGTCTGATGGTTTATCGTTTGAATCTGAATGCTATACGTCTAGTAATCCATTAGTTTTACTCACGCCTTCGGCACTTTGCTTCATATGGGCTTTTTCAGCATCGCTCAGTTCAATCTCAACGATCTGTTCTATTCCATTTCTTCCGAGTATAACAGGTACACCGATGCAAAGGTCATTTAAACCATATTCGCCTTCCAGCAGAGTCGAGCATGGGAACATTTTCTTCAGATCACAGGCTATGGCCTGCACTAATCCGCTAACCGCAGCACCAGGTGCATACCAGGCAGAAGTACCCAGAAGCCTTGTGAGGGTTGCACCACCCACTTTAGTGTCTTCTTTAACCTGCTCCAGTCTTTCTTCGGAAAGGAATTCGGTTACTTTTATACTGTTACGTGTCGCGTGAGCTGTTAAAGGCACCATACCTTTGTCACTATGGCCACCGATCACCATTCCGTCAACATCGCTTATAGGTGCATCAAGAGCTTCTGCCAGCCTGTACTTGAAACGAGCCGAGTCTAGTGCACCACCCATTCCGATGATGCGGTGTTTCGGAAGATCTGTAGATTTATGAACCAGGTAAGTCATGGTGTCCATCGGGTTACTGACCACTATAAAGATCGCATCCGGTGAATGCTCAAGAAGGCTTGTTGCCACGGTTTTCACGATCCCGGCATTGATACCGATCAATTCTTCCCTGGTCATTCCCGGCTTTCTGGGAATACCGGAGGTGATCACGCAGATATTGCTATCAGCGGTTTTGGAGTAATCGTTTGTTGTACCTGTAATTTTGGTATCGAAGCCATTGAGGGATGCGGTCTGCATCAGATCCATGGCCTTACCTTCGGCATAGCCTTCCTTGATGTCTAAAAGAACCACTTCTGAAGCAAAATCTTTTATCGCGATATATTCGGCACAACTGGCTCCTACGGCACCTGCACCTACAACTGTAACTTTCATAGACGGAATGTTTTTATGAATTGAAATTAAGACTGCAAAATTACGAATTAATTGCCTTTAAATAAAGAAGCGCCGGAATAATTCCGGCGCCTCAAACTCTAATTTATTTAGGATTGATTAAGCATCTATATTCGCGTAAATAGCGTTCTTTTCGATGAATTCACGCCTTGGTGGTACCTCATCTCCCATAAGCATTGAGAAAATCCGGTCGGCTTCGGTGCCATTATCGATATTAACCTGGCGCAAAGTCCTGAACTCCGGATTCATAGTCGTATCCCATAATTGCCCTGCGTTCATCTCACCAAGACCCTTGTATCGCTGGATCTTTGAATTATCTCCAAAGTCTGCGATGATCTCATCCCGCTCTTTGTCATTCCAGGCATAGCGTTTCTTTTTGCCTTTGCTTATAAGATACAAGGGCGGCGTGGCGATGTATACATGGCCGTTCTCTATCAACTCCTTCATATACCTGAAAAAGAACGTCAGAATGAGGGTTGCAATGTGGCTTCCATCGATATCCGCGTCACACA
>JABDPL010000114.1 GCA_013042825.1 Flavobacteriaceae bacterium
CCCGTTTTGGCTCAAAACAACCCGGATCCGCTTCTGGCAAATGATAAAGAAGCGCAGCAGAAATGGGTAGATAGCGTGTACAACAGCCTATCTCAACGCGAAAAAATCAGCCAGTTATTTATGGTCATGGTTTTTTCAAACCAGGACACTGCGACAAAATCGAGATTGATCAGCCAGATCAAATCAGAAAAAATCGGTGGTGTTATTTATTCAAAAGGTGGACCCTTGCGGCAGGCCAAATTGAATAATGAGCTGCAGGCACTGTCGAAAACACCTCTTCTTATCGGTATGGACGCCGAGTGGGGCCTCAGCATGAGGCTGGATTCCACTTATGCGTTTCCATGGAATATGACCCTTGGTGCCATTCCTGATAATAAACTCATTGAACAGACCGGAAAATACATCGGAGAGCATTGTAAGCGTCTGGGTGTTCATTTTAATTTTGCACCGGTAGTCGATATCAATACCAATCCGAAGAATCCTATCATTGGTAACCGTTCATTCGGAGAGGATAGAGATAATGTTACAGAAAAGGCAATGGCCTTTATGAAGGGGATGCAGGGTGCAGGAGTATTGGCAACCGCGAAGCACTTTCCCGGACATGGGGATACCGATCAGGATTCGCATAAGACCCTGCCGACAATAAGTTTTAGTAAAAGCAGGATAGATTCGGTGGAGATGCATCCTTATAAAAAACTGATTGAAAAAGGGCTTTCAAGTGTAATGGTCGCGCATTTAAATGTGCCTGGTCTCGAGCCGCGTTCCGGATATCCGTCTTCCATATCTAAAACCATAGTAACCGATATTTTAAAAACCAGGTTTGATTTTAAGGGACTTATTTTTACCGATGCGCTCAATATGAAGGGTATATCTAACTTCAGCGACTCTGCAGATGTTGACCTGGCGGCCTTTAAAGCAGGGAATGACGTCTTGCTTATTTCCGAAGATGTTTCCAAAGGCATTGACAAAATAGCCGACGCACTGGCTTCAGCTGAGATATCTGAGTCGCGTTTGGAGCATTCGGTCAAAAAGATATTAAAAGCCAAATACAAGGCGGGTCTTCATAGCTACAAACCCATCGGGATCTCAAATTTGGTATCAGATCTGAACAGGATCAAGGATGAAGCGTTGCACGAAGAACTGATGGAAAACGCCATTACGGTAGTCAAGAATGAGAATAAACAGTTGCCACTGCACCGGTTGGAGAACAAGAAGATAGCCTATGTGTCTTTTGGTGAGGATGATGGAGGCCTGTTTTATGAAACCCTTAAGAAATATACCGAAGTTCATCATATCAAGGCCGATCACCTCTATGAACTGATCAATAAATTAAACAATTACAACACCGTGATCGTTGGCGTTCATAAGTCGAACGCTAATCCATGGAAAAATCATGCTATAAGCGATAAGGAAATGGTCTGGCTATATGAGATTGCCCGCACGAATTCCATCATACTGAATGTTTTTGCCAAACCTTATGCCTTGCTTAGCCTGAGGTCTCATGAGAACTTTGAAAGCATTATGGTTTCCTACCAGAATAGCAAAATCGCTCAGGAGAAGGCGGCTCAGATCATTTTTGGTGCTCTGCCATCCAAGGGTGCCCTTCCGGTCTCTGCAGGCCAGGATTTTCCTGTAGGAACCGGTATTCAATTTCCGGCAGCGGGACGCCTGGGATATTCGATTCCGGAACGTGTTGGTATAGATTCTGAAAGGCTTGCGCGCATTGATTCCATAGCACAATATGCAGTTGATGCCGATATGACGCCGGGAATTCAGATGTTGGTCGCCCGTCACGGCAAGGTGATCTATAACAAGAATTTTGGCAAGCACACCTACGATGGTAAGACCAAGGTTCAATGGGATCACATTTACGATGTCGCCTCTTTAACGAAGATTATTTCCACCATGCCGCTGTTGATGGAACTGGTAGACAGGAATTCGGTTAGCCTCGATGACCGGCTAGGGTCCTTACTGTCTGAATATAAGGACACCGATAAGAAAAATATCACGCTGAAACGCATGCTCTCCCATTATGCGAAGCTGAGGCCCTGGATACCATTTTACATGAATACCCTGGATTCGGTAACGAAAAAACCTCTTGATAAATATTACCGGGAACAACCGAGCGGCGACTTCAATATCGAAGTTGCGCGAAATTTGTATTTACGTTCAGATTATCAGGATTCCATTCAGAAAGAGATTCAGGAAAGCGAACTGCTAAGCCGGTTGCGCTATCGGTATTCCGACCTGCCGTATTACATTCTGAAGAAATATATAGAGGAGTTTTACGACAAATCCCTTGATGAACTTATCGAACAGCGTTTTTACAGACCGATGGGGGCAAATTATACGACTTATAATCCACGGAGGAAATTCAGTAATTCTGTAATTGTGCCCACGGAAAAGGATGACTACTTTCGCTATCAGGAAGTGCATGGTTATGTGCACGATATGGGAGCGGCTATGCAAAACGGTATTGGCGGACATGCCGGAGTATTCAGTAACGCCAATGATGTGGCGAAAATCATGCAGATGTTTCTGCAGAAAGGATATTATGGCGGAAGGCGGTATTTCAAGACCCAAACACTCGATCAATTTAACCGCTGTTACTACTGCCATAACGATAACCGCAGAGGGGTGGGT
>JABDPL010000115.1 GCA_013042825.1 Flavobacteriaceae bacterium
CTTCAGATTTCCCAACATTCCGGCAGGTGTTTGAAGCTAAAGAATACGAGATCAAATTCGATTTCAAACCATCTGTCATAATCGATGCAGGTGCCAATATCGGCCTGGCGGCAGTATACTTTTCAAACCGCTTCCCGGATGCGAAAATTTATTCCATCGAACCAGAATCCTCCAATTTGGAATTAATGAGGAAAAACATAGCTCCTTATCCTAATGTCCGGGTTATTCCAAAGGCCTTGCATCATAGTTCTGGATTAGAATTGCAAATAGTGGATGAAGGAATTGGCGAATGGGGTTTTACAACCAGGAATACCGGAAATACGGCAGAAAAAAAACAAGTTGTAGGCACTGTAGAAACCGTCAGTATCGATTCAATATTGGAAGAACATGAAATCGGAATATTGGATATACTTAAAATCGATATCGAAGGTGCCGAAAAACCGCTTTTTGAAAAGAATTACCGGAATTGGATTCCTAGAACAAGATGTATCATTGTTGAGCTCCATGATCGATGGTACCCGGGATGCAGGGACAGCGTTTTCAGGGCCATTGATGAATTTAATTTTACTCATTTTGAAAAGGGTGAAAACGTAATATTTCTGAATAAGGAACTGATCTGAATGATTTTAAATCTGAATCATCAGAAATAATAATAAGGCAATTGAAATTAATAAAAAAAATAAAAACTTTACTCAGGAAAACAGGACTGTTTGGTAAATCTGCAAAGGCAGAGTATATACAGAGTTCGCAGGATTATTGGGAACAGCGCTATATAAAAAACAAGAATTCAGGGGCAGGAAGTTATGGCCGGCTAGCCGATTTTAAGGCTGAGCTAATTAACGATTTTGTTGCAACTCATAATATCTATAAGGTTATTGAACTCGGTTGTGGTGATGGAAACCAGTTGCAACTGGCAGAATACCCTCAATATATAGGATTTGACGTTTCAAAAAAGGCTATCGACCTTTGCCGGGAAATGTTCGCTGATGACGACACCAAACAGTTTTTCCTGATGGATGAAGATGCCCGGTTAAATGAAAAGGCCGATCTAAGCATATCTCTGGATGTAATTTACCATTTGATAGAGGATGAGGTTTTTGAGAACTATATGAATCGTTTATTTAATTGTTCGAATCGTTATGTTATTATCTATTCGAGTAATTATGACGGGTTCCTGGCCAAACATGTCATGAGTCGGAAGTTTACCGATTGGATTACTGAACATGTTTCTCAAGAATGGCATTTGAAATCTCTGGTCAAAAATCGGTTTCCTTTCGATAAAAGTGATCCGGATAATACATCCATTTCCGATTTTTATATTTATGAAAAAATCAATTTGAAATAGGACTATTCCATGGGTGTTGAGCACATTGCTGTTATAGTAATTTATTTTCCGACCACCTCGGAAACCTTTATCGTTAATCAGATTAATGGCTTAATTGAATCTGGGAAACAGATTAGTCTTTATGCCTATAATAAAGTTGATAATGATGTCATTCATGATAGTTTATTAACCCACGACCTATTAAATAAAGTCAGGTATTTTGTTCATCCGTCAAAGTCGAAGATCCTTCGGTTTACAGGTTTCTTAGGATGGACGTTTTCCAATATCCGAAGGATTAAATGGAAATTATTTTTCAGAAGTTTAAATGTCTTTAAATATGGGAAAGATGCCTACACACTTAAATTGTTTTATGAAGCTCAATGGTTTCTGGTCAATCACAATATTGATTTGATTCATGCTCATTTCGGCATGTGCGGAAACCGGATCGCCTATCTAAAGTCTATGAATATTCTACCTGAATCGGTAAAACTCATCACTACCTTTCACGGCTTTGACATAGAACCGGGCCAGGCAGAGTACTATAAAGACAAGTATAAGTATTTGATTCATGAGACAGCCGCCTATATAGCCAACACCCCTTATCTGAAATCATTGATTGAAGAAATTAATGAAAGGAAAAAACCCGTTCATGTTCTTCCGGTTGGCTTGGATACCGACTTTTTCAAAAAAACGGAGCCTAAAAAAGAAAACCCCTATTTTGACTTGCTGTTTTGCGGAAAATTAATTCCCTTAAAGGGACCCGACCTGGCGATTAAAATTGTTGAGGCATTACATAAAAGGGGATACAAACAGGTACGGCTTCAAATGGTAGGTAAAGGCCGTATGATGGATCAATTACAAGAACAAGCACGGCAAATTGAGATTCCAGATGCTATAATTTTTCATGGTGCTTTAGATCAGACTGCATTAAAATTTCTCTTTGAATCAGCCGATGTGTTTTTGATGCCCGGCCGTCATGACCCCAAAACCGGAAGAGCCGAGACCCAGGGATTGGTAATCCAGGAAGCCCAGGCTATGGAGGTTCCGGTTGTCGTTTCGGATGTAGGAGGAATGAAATATGGAATGATACCGGATGAAACAGGGATATTAGTCCCGTCAGAACAAATCGAAACATTTGTAGAAACACTCATTGTTCTGATCAATGACCCTCAATTGAGGGCGAATATGGGAGAAAATGGAAGAACCCTGGTTGAAAGCAATTACAGGAATAAAATACTAAATGAGAAATTAGTTCGAATCTATGATGAATGTTAAGCTTCCAAGACTCAGGAATGATCTGAAAATTTTAGAATGAATAAGTCTTTGGAATCATGGTTGATTAAATATAAATAATGCCAATTTTTAAAGGACAGAACAACAATTATCTGCTGACGAATTTTAAGGTTATGTATTCAACCTTGAGTCATGCCGATTCCCTGGAACCAGTGAAATTAGACCGCAGATTGAAGCGAGATATGTTGCTGAGTAAATTAAAGCTAAGGTCGGATAAATTTTACTTCATCTGCCGTAATCCCTATAGGCGATTAGAGTCCTTTTTCAGGGAGAAGTTTAGAAATAAAGTCGATTATTTTGAGCGCAATGGCTACTGGCAGGATGGACAAAAATTATTCTTTCCCTATCTCCATATTGATGAATCATTCACTCCAGAGGATATTAAACAAAAGCTGTTGGATACTTCGTTTAGTAAATTGATTACCATACTTCCTGAAGTTTATCTAAAAGATCGTCATCTTCGTCCGCAGTGGTTACGATTACGAGTGTCGTTTACCAAGTGGGGAATCCCATTTCGATTTAAGGTTCCTTTAGTGCAGATTTTAAAAATTGAATCGATGGAGGAGCTTGATTTTCTGAATCAGATATTTAATGTTGATGTAAATAAGAGATTAAATGCTTCTGCCGATCTAAGATCACCTATCGAATGGAGCAAAAATGATATACAGATTGTGCAGGAATTGTATAAAAATGACTTCAATGCATTTGGATATGATCCCAAAAACTTCAAAAAGACATAGTCCCTTCAATTTTTAGAAAATAAGGACGTAGGCACTAAGACTTAGTTTATTCGATTACCAGAACAATTTCAAAAAAGGATTACAGCTTTAACGACCGTTTAATGCTTCCGGCAATTTTTCTGCCAATAGGGATAGAATAAATGCGATTATACAATCGCAGTTCCATGAGTTCTTTCGATAATGGTTTCTCGGCTTCAATCTGCTCGTTAAACCTTTGATACATGATATCATATAACTGAATGTCCAGTTGATTATAGTTTCTTATCGCTTCTAAGGTCTTGTCGTCTATAGTTTCGAGCATTGGCCGTTTGCTGGTTTTGTTCTTGACCGTATAATAGGGGATTGGCCAGGATAGTTGTTTCCGAAGCATGACCAAAGACTCGTCAAATTTTTCGGTAATCCCGACAAAAGCAAAGTGATTATCAATATTTTCAAGGGCTTTCTCCAACATCAGGTCCTCACGATCATAAATACCGCTTATCCATTGCACCTGGCAGTTATTGACCTCGGTGCTATTGACTTGGGTAACAAAATCATACAGCGATAAATTCCCATGCTTGATTGTTGGAAATAATTTATTATTCGGTTTTCTAAGTACATAATAATAGAAGGAAATGACCCGTTCTTCCGGTCGCCTCAGGAAGGTGATGTATTTGGTGCCGGGATCCATAAAGCGATGCATCCCAAATGGTGCATGTCCTTTTAGCAGCTTTATTCTTTTTTCTTCTTCTTTCTGAATTTTAATAAACTCCTTATAGTTGGTGCGTGTTTTGTTGACAGTAGTCAAAGTAAAGGTGCTTTCGCGAGGGTAGAGTCTATTGAGGATGGAGTGGAAGGTAGTTCCTCCGTTTTTAGGGATGTGTAGAAAAATTAAGCTATTTCTCATGTTCTAAGCTGGTAATTTAATATTGGTAGAATCGGGATCACAAATGATTTTCTCATAGTATGACAAAATAAATGAAAGATTTGCCAGTTCTTCTCAAAAAGTGATTTAAAAGAAGTTTGATTTATTATTTTTAGGACAAATTAAGAAATATGATTGTCAAATTAAAGAATGTGGTGAAACTAATGCGTCCACATCAATATGTCAAAAATCTATTCATATTTCTTCCCCTGTTTTTTGATGGTCAGATTACAGATCTGGAATTGTTAAAAGAGGCTTTGTTAGCCTTTATTGCATTTTCATTTACCGCAAGCAGTATCTATATATTGAATGATTATTTAGACATTGCAGCCGATCTTCAGCATCCGGCCAAGAAACACAGGCCCCTGGCGTCTGGTTTAATATCGAAGAAGGAAGCCATTTTATTATTCATTGCATTTCTGGCCATTGGTATTGTCCTGATCAGTATTCAAAATACCTATGCTTTATACGTGTTATTAGCTTATGTAGCCCTTAATATTGCCTATTGTTTTGTGTTGAAGCATGTTGCAATTTTAGATATAACCGTAATAGCTATTGGTTTTGTATTACGCCTGTTCATAGGCTCCTTTGTAACAGGAGTACCACTTTCGAAGTGGATCGTTATCATGACATTTCTTCTTGCCTTGTTTTTGGCCCTGGCCAAACGCAGGGATGATGTCCTCCATTTTTTGGATACCGGTGCAAAGATGCGTAAAGTAATCGATGGCTATAACCTGAAGTTGATAGATGCCGGGATGATGATTATGGCTTCAACCGTGATCGTTACCTATATTCTTTATACAACCTCCACAGAGGTTATTGCCCGCATTCAAAACGAATACCTGTATCTGACGTCTTTCTTTGTGATTCTGGGAATATTGAGATACTCCCAGTTAAGCTTATTAGAAAATAATAGCGGTTCTCCCAGCAAAATTATTTTGACAGACAGATTTTTGATTTTGACAATTCTGGCCTGGGTGTTTTCATTTGTCTGGATAATTTATTTAAATAATAATTCATAAAATG
>JABDPL010000127.1 GCA_013042825.1 Flavobacteriaceae bacterium
GGGTTGGAACAATTATCGCGTCAAGAATTCCGGTTGGTACATTGCTGATGTAATATCAATGCAGCCTTCGGACTGGCCCCTGATCGCAAATAACTGGCCAGCCAATCCATGAATCCGTTATCATGTGCCAGGGAAGGAACTAATGTTCGCAGTTCCTCGAGGTCTCCATGTGCCCAATTCTGTTCGATAAGTTTATTCGAAACCTCACGCTCTTCATCTGTAGGCGCCCAAGGATAATCTTTGGAATATCTTCGTTTAGCGAATATTCCAAACCCGATTACACCCAGGGTACGCTCCGGATAATTCAAAGAAAATAATAAACTGACCGATCCTCCTTCGGAATGACTAAACAAAAAGGCCTTTTTTGAATTTGTAGCATCCATAACCGCATTGATGTCATCCATGCGTTCGTCCATTGTAGAATATTCGTCGGTTCGATCAGACAGGCCTGTCCCTCTTTTGTCAAATAAGATCATCCTGGAGAATAAGCTAAGCCTGGTCAGGAATGCCGCCAGTCTTGGCTCGGCCCACATCATATCGATATTCGAAACCCATCCCGGTATATATATGATGTCTATGGGTCCTTCACCAATAACCTGGTAGGCAATATTGAAATCGCCACTTTTGGTATAATTAGTCCTGGGCTTCAAACAATTTATCTTTGTTATTATTTGGTCTATGCATCATTTTCAAAATATCCTAAAACCGTTTTTTGCCGGCTGCGCTGCTATCCGAGGGCAATACCGCCCACCATCATTATACGGTTTATTCATCCATTTGAAACCAGCCAAATTCCCACCGCTAAGATCTGAAAGCATATTATTTGCGCCTAAGTCTTTGATTTTTGAGCAAGATTGATCTGCAGTTTATCACAGCTTAAAAGGGTAAGAAAAGGAGTAACCCAATTAAAGTATTCGTCTGCATTTTGCCAAATTAGAATTGGTGATCGGTAATTGTCTCATCTATGCTGACTTACTGCTAGCTCAGATAAGCAGCAGTACCATATAACGTATGCGAATCAGTTGCATCAAAAATCAATGGATTGAAGATAATGATTTTTTGTGTATACCAACATTAACAGTTTGGCCGTAAGTTGCATGCTCGCAGTCAGTCTGAGGTAAACCGTTTATTCGGTTTTAAACTCCGGCCTGCCTATTTTTTTGAAACAGTCAGGATGGGGTTTTACCCCAGGATTGTTAAAGAAATCATTAGCAGCCTGCATGGCACATTGATTTCCCCAATTGGTCGTTGGTGTATGTTTCCAACCTTTGAAGATAAGATGATGACTATTCTTCAAATTTTTCCTCATATTTATTGCCCATTTCGGAGGTGTTTCATTGTCATACTCGCCACTTATCAGCAGCACGGGAATATCGCTTAGCACCGCCTGATTCTCAAGGGGTGAAGCTGGTTTTACACCCCATATTTTGCATATTTCTGAATCGAAAACAGCAGGTGATAAACCGCTTACTTCAGGATATTTATACGTTTCTGTATTTATGATTTCCTCATCATTAAATGGAAATTCCTCTGAACACCATACCGATAATCGCATGCCTATTCCAGTCCCGCCGGATGGCTTATCAAACAAGTCTGTTAAATTTTCATCAACTGAGCTTAAATCACCATTCAAAAGCTTGTTTATTTCAAAAGGAACCTCAGAGATATTTCCTGTTGATGCCGCAGTGAAAACCGTTATTATATCTTCACCTTTAAGATTAAAAACTTCAAGGTTACCGTTGATTGGATTTTTGATTTCTATTTCCAATGGTGTCCCGGTTACTTTTATCAGGAAATTATGAAAGCGTTTTTTTAGGTCGGGATAAGCTTCATTGCATTTTTCCTGGTTTTCACAATCTGAAAGTAATTTGTCGACTGCCGCCATTAGATTTCCAACACTTTCCTCATCGTAGCTCACTTCAAGGGGCAGGGGAGAGTCCATGACCACGCTCCGAATGCCATCAGGAAAATCCCTGAGCAGAACCTGGGCAATTTTGGTGCTGTAAGAAATGGTTAGAAGATTATACTTTTCAATACCCAATACTTCGACCAGGTCGTGAATATCCGCAGCAATTTCGTTGGTGTTATATCCGTTGAGATCAATTCCTTTAGCCGATAATCTATCCCGGCAAGCTATTGCAGCCTGTTCAAACAGCCTATCCGATTTGGTCGAATCGAAGTCCGGAAGATTTGATTGGTAAACTGCCTTTGACCATTCGGGACAATCCAGATGCGGTTTGGCATAATAGTTACCGCGCTGCTCAACCAGAATAAAATCTCTATCGTCTAAGTATTTATAGTAGTTCATGTATTGGGCAGAAGGCATGGTTGATGAGCCAGGCCCGCCCACGGTATAAATAATAGGATCGGGTTTCGGATTCGGATTCCGGCTTTTAAAAATATAAACCGGTATTTTTATCATACCACTTGTGGGATTATTTCTATTTTCTTTTACCTCTAGATATCCGAAAGTATATTCTTGTCCTTTTCTAATGTTATGCGTGGTCTGTTCTGAGGCTTGAAATGTTGGTTTGAATACATCGCCTTTCTGACAATAGCATAAGCTAAATGACATAAGAAGTAAAATTACTAGTTTAAGTTTCATGGTAATTCTGAAATGTTTACAATTTGATGGTTTATGGCCTGAGCTGGTGAGTGGGCATACCTGGCTTAAAATAATATTCGAATTGAAAGTTAAACAAAATTTATGTTTCCTTCCCGAACGGCAAAAGAAGGGCGGGCCCTTTATATTAGTATCAGCCGAACAGGCAAGCCTACTTTATTAAAAACTATATTTAGAGCAAAGATCACCTCAGTGACCGAAACAATACCACTAATAGTCCGATCAGAAAAATGGAGGTAAAGATCAATTTGTTATACTTCGCCAACCAGTTAGGTAAGAAAATGTCGAAGTTATCTTTTTTAGAATCGGAATAATTGCGGGCCACGACCGTTAGCGGACAAGACATTTTGAATATTAGCAGAACTAGACCTTCTCCAATAATTAAACCTATGCCTATCCATGTATAAGTAGTTATTGTATCAGTTATCCCTGAATATAAAATGTAAAATATTACAGCCACAAAAAAGGCCCAGATCAGGGTATGAATTAACTTAATGCTAAGAAGTTTATCAGCCTGATTCACAGATGCATTTTTTTGGTGCGGTTTACGATGAAATTATTCAGATTCTGCAGAGAATTTTTCAAGAATATTCTGTCCGTAACCTGATATCTTTATACTGTCTGACAGCATATTATAGATTTCCCGGTAATCCTCAGTGGTCAGCGCATCCTCTATGGTGCAAAAAGCCGGAATAAGTGCACCAACCGTTGTATTGGCGTGATCGGCGACATATTTTTTAAGCAACCCTACGCGATCGACTTTGAAGATCTTATTGAGTTCTTTAGCAAGAGTTTTACGCTGTACACTATCGTTTGACGCAACTGCCTGATCATATTCCAGTTTTAATTCATTCCATCGGGCATTGAGTGACTCGTCTTCTTTGAAATATTCTTTAAGAATGCGATCGGATTTCGAGCCACTTACCTTAACGCTGTCATAATCAACAGTATTGCCTGTCACTGAAATTTCAGAATTCTCAATCATGAACTCGGTTAATTTATTCGTTGTTGAATCGGAAGTTGAAACAAGCATCTGTATGAAATACGGCTCTTTTACTTTTCCTGAATAGGTAAAGGAATCGTTTTCCGGGAATATGGAGTCTAATTCCATGCCGTTATCGACGAACTTGATTATCAATATTTTGGAATTTCCCAGACCGTTGATATCCCCCTTAACGGTAAATCCATCAATCGGTTGTTTGGTATGTTGACAACCCAGAAATAGAAAAACAGATAGAAGTAGAAGTGTGTATTTTATTTTCATAACCTAATATTCAACCTAGGCTTTTACTGTCTCCAAAGCTTCCCCCGGGGCCGCTTGCCAGCACTATACCATCCGAGCAAGCAGCTGCCCTAGCTG
>JABDPL010000157.1 GCA_013042825.1 Flavobacteriaceae bacterium
ACCGTATGCGACGGCGTGGGTGATATAATTAACATCAGTTTAACGTTCTTTGCTTAAACGCCCATCGCTTTTTGATGTCTAATGGTTATTCTTATGCTGCCCCGATGCTGTTAATTTTATTATAAACACGCTCTCCTGGTCTAATTGTTGCATAAGTTTGTGTAATTGAAACCAGAAATCTTTCCAAACGTATGAAAGCATTATTCTCAAAAATCGCGATTACTGCCCTGCTGTTATTTTTTTCAACCAACATAAATGCCCAGGATTTTCAGGGCCAGGCACATTATTTTTCCAAAACCACCATTGATATGGACGGGTGGGGTGGAAGAGAAATGAGCCCTGAAATGAAAGCCCAAATAGCTGAACGCATGAAGGGCATGTTCGAAAAGACATTTATTTTAACCTTCAATCGAGAGGAAAGCATGTATTCTGAAGAGGAGTCGCTCGATGCTCCTGGCCGTGGCGGAGCATGGCGAGGAATGATGGGTAGTTTTACCGGTGGACCGCAATATAAGAACGTTAAGGACGGGAAGATCATTCAGGAAAACGAATTTTTTGGTAAGCAGTTCCTGGTTACCGATGAACTTCCAAAGCTTGAATGGAAAATGGAAACCGAAACCAAACAAATCGGTCAATATACCTGCTTCAAGGCGACAGCCATGAAAACTGTTGATGAATTGGATTGGACTAATATGAGGCGTAGAAACAGGGATAATGAAACCGAAAAGAAAGAAACCGAAACGGATTCATTAAAAGATGATCAAATTGCTGAAGATCCACTCGATGAGGTTGAAACACCCAAAGAAGTTGAGGTTGTTGCATGGTATACACCTCAGATTCCCGTAAATCAGGGCCCTGGTGAATATTGGGGATTACCCGGATTGATCCTTGAGGTGAGTTCGGGCAGAACGACGATCTTGTGCTCCAAGATCATTTTGAATCCTGAAGAAAAGAAAGAGATAAAAGTGCCCAGTAAAGGGAAGGTGATTACAAGAGCCGAGTACAATGAAACCGTAAAGCAGAAAATGAAGGAAATGCGGGAAATGTACGGTGGCCGTCGCGGTGGTGGCCGTCGCGGTGGTAACTAAACCATCAGAATCAAAACTAGCAACCAAAGATCATGCGAAAATTAAATCTAATTATTCTACTGCTCGCGGTAGGAGTCTCTTCCGCGCAAGTAAGAATGGAGGGCGTGGTTCGCGATAGTATTGGGGAGCCACTAGAATTGGCCAATATCATTGCGATCAATCAGGAGTCTAAGACCATGGATTCCTATGCCATATCTAACGACCAGGGACGCTACAGGTTAGATTTAAAAGAGAATTCGAATTATTCTGTTCAGATAAGCTATATAGGAAAGAAAACGCTGACTGAAACCATTGAGACAACAGATCAGAACATAAGTCGGGATTTTAACCTGATGAATGATAATAGTCTCGATGCTGTTGAGCTGACATACGAAATGCCAGTAACCGTTAAAGGTGATACCCTGGTTTACAATGCAGATTCCTTTAATACGGGCACAGAGCGCAAACTTGAGGATGTGCTTGAGAATCTTCCCGGGGTTGAGATCAATGATGACGGCCAGGTAGAGGTTGAGGGAAAAGTTGTTCAGAAAGTCATGGTAGACGGGAAGGATTTCTTTGATGGGGATACCAAATTGGCAACAAAGAATATCCCTTCCAATGCGGTTGATAAAGTTCAGGTACTTCGAAATTATTCCGAAGTAAGCCAGTTGAGCGGGGTCACCAATAATCAGGATAATATTGCATTAAATATCAAGTTAAAAGAAGGGAAAAAGAACTTCTGGTTTGGAAATGTTACGGCCGGAGGCGGTTCATCTGATGAAGACGGTCTATATCTTCTTCAGCCAAAATTGTTTTATTACAGTCCGAAATACAGCGTAAACATTATCGGTGATCTAAACAATTTAGGCGAGATTGCTTTTTCCAGGCGTGACTTTTTTAATTTCTCCGGAGGATTCAGATCGCCCAGCCGGCAGAGCGGGACCAATATCAGTTTAGGTAGTAATGCTCTTGGATTCCTGTCACTGCAAAACGATAGGGCCCAGAACATCAACACCAAGTTCGGAGCGGCTAATTTCAGCTGGTCACCAAAGAAGACCCTGGACATCAGTGGTTTTGCGATATTTTCAAATACGGTTACCGACCTACTTGAGAATCGCTCCGTGCAGTATACCGACCCTGAACTCGGGATTCCGGATGAAGAAACGACTAGCAGCACAACTCAGCAAAGCGATCTGGGGACCTTCAAACTTTCTGCCAAATACAAACCCAATGTCAATAATCAATTGGATTACGATGTTATTGGCAAGGTATCGAAGGAGTCGCAGGATCAAAGATTCTTTTCATCCGTTATCGGTGACATCGATCAGTTGGAAGATACCAGTCCGTATAGCATAAATCAGAATTTGAATTACTATTTTACCCTTAACGACACCAATATCTTTGCGCTGGAGGTCCAGAGTTTAATCCAGGATGAGGATCCGTTTTACAATGCTATCCTGGAGGATAAGGATACTTATGAAAATACAGCTTTTAACCTGGGATTAGACGGTGCCCAACTGAATTACAATGTGGCTCAGCAGAGACGTGTACTATCAAATCAGCTGGATGCCCGTTTGGATTATTGGAATGTTATCAATAAAAAGAGTGACATCAATATCACCCTTGGAACCATCTTGAGCAAGCAGCAGTTTGATTCGGAGATATTTCAGTTCCTTGACAACGGTGATATTTTTGACCCGACTCCCCTTATCAATAACGGGGAAGACGTGAATGACACCAAATACAATTTCAGCGATATCTACCTGGGTTTTCATTACCGGTTAAAGGCGGGAATTTTTACGATCTCTCCCGGATTTTCTGCACATACCTACCGAGCTAAGAATACCCAGTTTGGAGATGAAACCATAGATGATTTCGTAAGAATATTACCAGACTTTAATTTGCGCATGCAATTAAAGAAAAGCGAGCAGTTAATTCTCAACTATCGCATGCAAACGCAATTCACAGATGTATCCCGGTTTGCGAGAGCACTTGTTCTGAACAGCTATAATTCTCTATTTGCCGGTAGTCCTGAACTCGAGAACGCCTTATCGCATAATATCAATTTGTCCTATTTCAGTTTCAATCTGTTCAATTACACAAACGTTTTTGCCAATATCAATTATACCAAGAGTATAGATAATGTCAGGACGTCTTCATTGTTTGAACCCGGCAGCGTAATCAGTGTGGGCGCGCCTTTTAATTCCGATTTCGCAGATGAAAGCCTGAATGTTAACAGCAGATTTCAGCGTACATTCGGTAAGATCAGGGCAACGCTCAGGGGCAACTTCAATTATTCGAAGTTCAACCAGTTTATTC
>JABDPL010000164.1 GCA_013042825.1 Flavobacteriaceae bacterium
CTTCAAAGGAACTACCCATACTCTCATACAAGATCGATTCCACAGGTAACAAATCCTATTACACAATAAAATACATGGGATTTGAGGATCAGTTCGGTCAGGATTTTAATAGCAGCCATTTAGAGGATAAGATTTACCTGGCAAATTTCTTCTTTACCCGCTGTCCCAGTATTTGTCCGCCAATGCGCCAAGCCCTGATAAATCTTAGTGATGAGCTCGACGGATTTGTGATTGTTAGCCACACCATTGATCCTGATTACGATTCATCGGAAATTCTGTTGGCCTATGCTGAAACTACGGGAGCAGCATCCGACCGGTGGATCTTTTTAAGGAGTTCTGAAGCGAATACCAAAGCGCTTGCCACCCAATACATGACCAACTTCAGGCCTTACGAGGACGGAACTGACTTTTACCATAGTTCTTATGCCTCCCTGGTTGACGGCTCCGGACAAATACGCGGGTTTTACAATTTACTAGTTAAGGAAGATACCAACAGGTTAAAAGATGATATCAGGCTTTTGATCAGAATAAGCTCTCAATGATTTTCTCATCGCTTATTCCTTCAGCCTCGGCCTTATAATTTTTAATTATCCTGTGACGCAAAATGGGATTCGCCACCACCTGAACATCCTCAATATCGGGTGAAAATTTACCCTTGATAGCAGCGTGCGTTTTGGCGGCCAGGATCAGGTTTTGAGATGCCCGTGGACCTGCACCCCAATCGATATATTGTTTTATAAGATCGGCTGCGGTATCACTGTCGGGACGTGTTTTAGCAACCATGCGCACGGCATATTCAACAACATTATCTGCAACAGGAATGCGTCGAATGACGTGCTGATAATTCAGGATCTCTTCCGAAGTAAAAAGTGGATTCACCTTTGCAACCTCATCACCGGTTGTAACCTTAACCACCTCAACCTCCTCAGAAAAAGACGGATAACCCAATTTAATAGCGAACATAAACCGGTCTAATTGCGCTTCCGGTAAAGGATAGGTTCCTTCCTGTTCTATAGGGTTTTGTGTAGCCAGAACAAAATACGGGAGCTCCAGTTTATAGTGATGTCCCGCGACAGTCACAGCCCGCTCCTGCATAGCCTCGAGCAAGGCGGCCTGGGTTTTTGGGGGAGTACGGTTGATCTCATCTGCCAGGATGATATTGGCAAAAACCGGTCCTTTTATAAATTTGAAATGCCGGTTCTCATCCAGGATCTCACTGCCCAGTATATCACTGGGCATCAAATCGGGAGTAAACTGGATACGTTTGAAATCCAGGCCCAGAGCCTGCGCAATTGTATTGACCATAAGTGTCTTGGCCAGTCCTGGAACACCGATCAACAAGGAGTGTCCACCGGCGAATATCGAGATAAGCACCTGTTCAACAACTTCATCCTGACCTACGATAACCTTGGAAATCTCCTTTCGTAATGCCTCGAATTTCTCTACAAATTGTTCTATTGCGGCAACATCCGACATAGTTTATTGTTTTTTTAACCAGTTACTATTAAAATCACAATCGCGATGTTCGCCATTGATCTTTATAAAGGTTTCCATTATCTTTTCATTCTGCCATTTTTCAATCGCCTTCAACTGCTTTTCCTGCAGGGCAAGACTTTTGATTTTCAGGTAATCCTTTGCAAAATCGGCAATATGTTCATCTTGACGATCGGTAACCATCAAAATCTTGAATTTGGTTTCATTGATCCGATCGGAGTCCTTGAACACCAGGCTCACCTCGTTCTCATCCAGGTCCTGGATTTGAGAATATAATTCGGGTTCCATTTTAGTCAGTTCAAAACTGTAATCCTGAGTTTCCGGATTGATCAATAGTCCGCCCTCATATTTTGTTTCCTCTTCATCACTCACTTCTCTTGCCGCTTCGGCAAATGTCAGTTCTCCATCTATGATCTTTTGCCGCACATTATCAATTTCGGTTTTGGCATCATCGATGGCCTTTTGCGTTAACTTGGGCCGCAGGAGAATATGTCTAACATCATACTCCTGTCCTCTTATTTTTTCGAGCAGTATTATATGGTAACCAAAATCAGATTCGAAAGGTTCCGATATCTCACCTTCCTGCAATGAGAATGCCACATCCCTGAATTCCTTGACCATTTGCGGCCGGGTTCTGTTCAGGGTGTACTTTCCACCCTGTGGTTTTGAACCGGTATCTTCGGAATAGAGCGTTGCTTTCACTGTGAAACTGGCACCATTGTCAAGAACATCGGCCCTGAATTCGTTCAGGCGGTCGATCACCTTTTGCTTTTCGTCTTCAGTTGTTTCCGGAATAACAACGATCTGGGCAACCTTGAGTTCGGTTCCGAATAGTGGGAGTTCATCCTTGGGAATACTGTTAAAAAACTGTCTGACCTCTTCAGGAGTGACTTCTATCTCATCAACGACACTCTGTTGCATCATGGCCGACATGCGGTTGTTCTTGTTCAACTCGTACATTTCGTCACGGAGTTGCTCTTCCGATTCCTTCTTGTAATACGCAACCAATTTTTCCATCGAACCGATCTGCTGGGCGAAGGCATTTAATTGGGCGTTTACATTGGCCCTGATCTCGGCGTCGTTTACAACTATACTATCCTGAATGGCGTGGTGCTGCAGAAGCTTATCTTCCAACAATTTTCCAAACATCTGGCATCTAGTGATATCTTTGGTGGAGGCCCCACTGGCTTCCAGCATCTCAAACTGCCGATCGATATCCGATTCAAGAACAACAAAATCACCGATTACGGCAGCGACACCATCGATTTTATTTCGTCCTTTCGATTCAACAATGCTGTCTTTCTCTTCTTCAGGCTTCTCATCCTGGATAATCTCCTGTGCAGAGGCGGTTATCAAGAGCAGGCTGGTCACAAATGATAACCAAATATCTTTATTCATAAATTTCAAATTGTCCGTTCTTAATAGCATCTTTCGTTATATCCTTTTCGAGCTGCTTAATAAACTCGATCTTACGTTTATTGATTACGATTTGTCTTAAGGTTGGCATGACATACTGAAGCGGTGCGGTCTCGTTTCTCAGCAGTACGTCATTAATATTCATCAAATATAATCCCAAAGAATCTTCAAGTCGTATAAAATTAGATTTTTTTAACAGATCATTTCTGTTTTCGGGACTAATAGCGCCGATTTTCTCAACAGCTTGATTTACGCTGATCCAGATGGAATCATTCAATAGATATGAACGGAATTGAATCGAGATGGAATCCAGAATCCGCTTGTCTTCTTCTTCATAGCGTTTAATTCGTTCTTCAATTTCATCAATGTCCTGATTATTTTCATCAACATGAACATACCTGAATTTTAAGAGCTCCTCATTGAGCTTGAACGACTCCAGGTTTTCATCATATACGGCCTGCGCTTCCTGCATGGTCACGGTTGTATCAATCCTTTGTTTAACCAAGGCCTCGAGGTAAGCTTTTGTGAACAAGTCGATTTCGTACTGTTTAACCAGTTCACTGAATTCAGCTTGTTTGGCTTCTGAAAGGTTTAGTTTTGCCTGATCTATCAACAATTGCTGCCTTGCCCATTGATCGATATAATTGTTGATGAGCAACTGGCTGTCTTCCCTGTTGGTTTCCTCTGGTATTAAATCAGCGATGTCATCTTCATAAAGATAAACCTGATTAACCCTGGCGACCGGTTTTCCCTTTTGTTTTTTATTAAACCATTCACAGGAATTGAGGAATAAAAGAAGAGTGATTGATATGATGATCGACCGCTTCACTGACCGGCTAGTTCCGACTTTATTTTCTCAAGTGATCTTTTGTTGATGGTAACGGGATATTTCTCGCGAAGTTCCCTTATCCATTCCTCTTCCTTAAATTGCTGGTAATCGCTGATCACACTTCCCTTGGCCTCATCAAAAGTCTTTGCACCGGCTTTGAGAAATTCTTCAATCCTCACCACATGAAACGCCCCGTTGTGTTCAAAAATTTCGGATGTTCCAGGACTGTAATCAAAATTCGGCGGTAATTTTTCAGTTCCGCGATCGAACATCCGGCTTGAGATTATTATATCATTCGTTTTACTCCCGAAACCGGATTTTAACTGGTCCAGGTTATCCCCACTTCTCATGGCGGCACGACAAGCCTTTAGGGATTCCATCTCAGGAGCTGAGGCTAAAATCAGTTTATACCTGTCGGGCCACATATACTTCGACTTGTTTTTATTAAAATACGCTTGTAAACCCAGCGTATCTTCCTTGACCGCATTCCATATCTTGTCTTCCATCAAATCAAATAATAACAAGCCGTCCCTGTATTCATCCAGAACACGCGCATACTCTTCATTAACATCAGCGAGGTTGTCTTCATGATATGCAAGCAGTTTCTCATTTAGAAAAGCATCGAATTGCGATTTAACCACACCCTCATAGGACTGCTTTTGAACTATCCGCTTTTGAGTCTTTTCAAGATAGGATGCGAAATCGAAATAGGTAAGGGCCGTATCATTGATCTTTAGAAGTAAGCGGTCTTTAGAGATATCAGAAGGAACAGTCCATTCGCGTTTGAAATAAGCGTCGTTTAAAATCGATTCGAAATACGATAGCTCGATATCCTCATCAACACCATAACGAGTTTTAAGTGAATTGATAAATGATTCATTGATCACTGCCGATCTTGAATCGCGCTTTACCCGGGTCTCCAGCTGCGAGCGTAATTCTTCATAGGGCGCGATTGGCGCTTTTTTATAGAGCTTGGCGATATGCCACCCAAATTCTGTTTCAAAGGGCTCGGTGATTTCCCCGATTTCTTCTATGGAAAAGGCCCTGTTCTCAAACTCAACAGATCGTAACTGACCACTTTTTATAGGGCTTAGCTTCCCGCCCTGATTCGAAGAGCTTTTATCCTCTGAGAATTGTTTTGCAAGGTCCTCAAAGGTATTACCTTGCTGTAACATCTTATAGATCTTTTTGATTCGCTGTTCAGGATTACCCAAGCTATCCTGATCTTCTTTTGAGAGGAAAATATGCCCCACAGTTACTTCTCCTCTGGACTTTCGCTTATCGTTAACTTTGAGGACGTGGTAACCAAATTGAGTACGAAACGGTCGAGAAACCTCTCCCAACGGGGTATTATAGGCCACGTTCTCAAAATCATAAACCATTTTGAAACCTGAGAAATATCCCAGGTCCTCTACAAACACCGTTGAACCGTTATGGGCATCTTTCCTAATATCTTCAAAGGGCTCATTCAGAAATCGTTCACGGAAAGCCAAAAGCTGATTATAAACCATAGCGGTGTCGGTTTCCGTTTCCGGGAGGCGCACGAGGATGTGACTGGCATTAACATCATATGAAATTCGCTCATAGGCCTCCTGAACAAGTGCTTCGGTAACTTTTTTATCGGTAAGGTAATTTCTGGCCAACTGCTTTTTGTAGGTGCTGAATTCCCTCTTATACTCCGGTTTATCATGATAGCCTAAAGCATGGGCTTCTTTTAATTTAACAACGTAATTGATATAAAGGTCAAGGTATGCATCAATATCCTTTTGGGATTCGTCCTTCACCAAATCCAGGTTTTTATTGTAAACCCGAAGAAAATCAGATACCATAATACTTGTACCATTGACTGTAAATAGCTCATTATCAGTAGATTTCTGAGCCTGTATATGATTCTGAATTATAAATGCACTGAAGAAAATTAAAACTATTTTTAATCTCATAGCCTGATTAAATTGATGGTCGCTAAATTAATAATAATGAATCAGATAACAAGTTGATTTGCTAACGGCTATATTTTTTATTTATTACTCCAAGTTAGTGATCTGATATTCTTTTAAATATGTATTAGTTGGCCATAAATAATAATGGTTTTCAATATTTTTTTTAGTTTAGAGTAATCAAAAAACAACTAAAATGAAACATATCTACTTAATTATCTTTTTATTTTTCTTCTCAATTGGCCATGGTCAATCGAATTACCCGGGAAATGGAAACGGTGGCTTTGGTGATGTAATTGGTTCGAGCAACTTGAATATCAACGATGACGGAACAACCATTACATTTACTCTAACCAAAGGAATTGGTGACTTCAATGATGCACTGGTTCTGTATTTCGATACGGGAATACCCGGCAGGTCGGTAATTGATGGTACGGTAAATGACCAGGCCGACCCCTTGCGTAAGGCCATATCAAATCAGGACCTCAATAATAGTACCTTAATCACTTTTCCTCCGGGATTCGAGGCCAGTCATGCCATTGGAATCGAAGTAGGATTTGCCGGACTTTGGTCTATTCCGCCTACCGGAACAATTAACGATAATGGTCTTGGTTTTATCGATTCGGCAAATTCTGACTTGAGTGCAGCAAATCAGGCTATTTTCAGCTTTAGTATTGACTGGTCAGAATTAGGTTTGACGAGTTCTTCTTCTTTCGATTTCGTTGGAATATATCTCAATCCTGGAAATGCATTTACTTCAGATGAAGCCTATGGGGACGGTATTCCTCCAGGAAATCCCGGAGGCGGAGCCATAACCTATACCGCTGGTCGAACCTATTCAAATACCCTGGGCCTTAATGAACAGGGGTTGAACGATTATAAGGTCGTATACTCTAACGATCAATTAATAATAAATAATCTGAATGGGAATTTTGACCTTCGAATTTATGATATGCTAGGTAAAGCGATTTTATCACTTGAAGATGAAATGATCACGCCGAATTACTCCAGGCCATTAAACCTGGAAAAAGGACAGGTTTACATTCTTCAGATCCAAAATGACGCCTTTCGAAAAACCTTGAAGTTATTGTCTTATTAATTATTTAAAGAACTGTAATTATATATGGTGATCGCTCTTTGAGTGGTCACCATTTCTTTTTAATCAAAACAACTTAACTTTAAGTTCTAATATTTTCATGATGAAATACAGCATTGAAATCATTATCGAATTGCCCCGACAAGAGGTGATTAATAAATTGGATTCGGTTGAGAACATTAAGCATTGGCAACGCGGACTGGTTACTGCAGAGCATATTTCAGGAACTCCCGGTGAAGTTGGAGCCAAGATGAAGCTCATCTATAAGTTTGGAAAACGCGAATTGGAAATGACCGAAACCATAACAAGGAATGATTTTCCCGAGGCATTCAGTGCGACTTACGACACGCGCGGCAT
>JABDPL010000166.1 GCA_013042825.1 Flavobacteriaceae bacterium
AAGCAATGTGATTAGGGATCAGACTGATAACGGTCTATTCATACTGACCTATTTCTGGGGAATTGTAGCAGCTAACCTGTTCATTACACGAAAAAGGAAACCCTGGATCAATAGAACCATCGGTTCAATAATCGTTATCGGAATCGCATTATTAATTGCGATTTTCAATGTGGAAGGTCTGGTAAGGACCTATTTTTCCGAACATGAATATGCGTTCTCCAGATATGGTTTATCTATGGGGCTCGGATTGATTATCGGGGTAATTTTCTGGCGGCAGAAGCACCCTGTCATAAAATGAAAATCCCCTGCTGTCTCTCGACAGCAGAGGATCAAAACTCATATCATAGACTTTCTAAGGTATGATCTAATCTACAAGTTGGAAATTAATCGGAAGTGCATAAGGTACCCTGACGGGTTTACCTCTTTGCTTGCCCGGAGTCATTTTTGGCAACAGGCCAACTATCCTGGCTGCTTCCTTTTCCAACAATTTGTCCGGTCCTCTTGTTCTTATACCGGATACTCTACCTTCTCTGTTAATATCAAACATGACGAATACCTTGCCATGAATACCCATTTCCATAGCGGTTTCAGGATATCGGAAATTTTTCCTCAAATGTTCCTGGATCTTTGCCTGGAAACACGCCTTTAATTCATTATTATTCTTTCCTGTACATCCGGGGAAAACAGGAACATTTTCAACCACAGCAAATGGAACTGCTATGTCTTCTTCTACCTCATCCACTTCAACTTCATCAATATCAATAACCCGTTCCTCAATACCTTCTTCCTGTGTTATTTCAGTACTCTCAATCACAGTTTCTTCTATTTCCTCAAGGTCCTCAACAATAGTGATCACTTCAGGAGCAGCCTGAGGTGGTGGTGGCGGTGGTGGAGTCTTGATCTGTTCGGTAATCGGAATGTCTTCTTCGAGTTCCTCTTCAACCTGAATAATGTCTAACAATGCCTGATCCTTTTCATAGGTCTTCATTTCCAGCGCGCTGTATGTGAAAAACAGCATAATATTCAACCCAATAGCGAAATATAAACTGCTATTAGCGCCAATATCGAGTTTTGGATTCTTTTTGACTTCCATGATTATGAGTTTTATTTGACATGAAATTACATCATCGACAATAAAATCACTATGACATTTGTCATATTTGAGAATCGATATTTATCAGAGGCTCTGGTAACGAGCAGTTTATAGATTGTCGAGCTGATTACTCGTCTTATCGGTGCTTATGGTCCAGAAGAATCCTACAAAGAAGAACTGGTCAGCAGCAGGACGAAGCGGCCGGCTTAAATACAAACCGTCAGGATTGGGTTGATCGGCAAACTGATAGCCGTTTACATTTTTCTTGTTAAAAACATTATTGACCGAAGCGTACAGTATTTTTTGCTGGTCGATAAGATAGGCCCAGTTCAGGCTTAAACTTTGAAATGCTTCGGTCCTGTCATTATGGAAACCCTCGGCATTCGGATTTGTGAATGCCCGGCCTGAAGCCAAATTGTAACTAAAGCCTACCTGGCTTTTCCAATCCTCGACCCAATATTTTCCAACTATAGAGAGGTTATGTTTGTTGACAAAATCAGGCTGAGCCTCTACCGGATAGTTGCGAAACAGTCGTTGGCTGTCTAAATAGGAATAACTTACCCAATAGTCCATGTTTTTTAAGCTCTTTTCATCCCGCCAAAACAGATCCAGCCCGGTGGCATGACCAAAGCCGCTGTTGCTGAAATCGGTATCCGGAATAATGAAATCGGTATCATAACTGATCAGGTCATTATAGTCCTTGTAGTATGCTTCGGCCCGGAATACCTGCCCCGATTTATTAAACTGATAATTGAGAATGTAATGAGTTACCTTTTGCATACCCAGATCCTGATTGAACTTAAGGATGTCATTCAAGGGTGATTGGTAGAAATGACCGTAGGCCAAAGACAGTTGTCCCTTCTCACCGGTCTTTAAGGCATAGGAGAGTCTGGGTGAGAGGGTTATTTCATCGAACAGTTTCCCATACTCCAGCCTGATGCCGGCTTTTACTGCCATGCGCTTCGACAAAAAAATATCGGATTCCGTGAAAAGCCCGGAAAAGAAATTCCTGAATCCATAAGTGGTAGACTCGACAAGCGGACTTTGATAGGTTTCGTCGAAATCCGTTCCGAAATGCTCCATACCAAAATTCAGCTTAAAACGGCTGTTGAACCGTTTTTTGAACTTGATCTTCGCATGAACGGAAAGGGTATTGTCCTCAATATCCTCCTTCTCTATATCGAACTGATCCTGCCCGGATGTGAAACTCAAACCGGTCTTAACGGTCCAGCTCGGATCGGAAAAACTACCCGTGTAAGAACTGTTTATATAAAAATTTGAATTTTTCAGCTTGAAACCGATACCATCTTCGTTATTGATGTCCTCCTGAATCAACTCGAAACCCGTGGTATCAAATGCAGCATAAACCTTTAAAAGACCTGATTCAAATCGCTTTCTGAAAACCAACTCTCCTGCTCCCGATTCAAAAGGTTGAATCCATGCGTTCCTATCAGGAAAAAGTGCGAGATAAGGAGCTAGATTAAAATAAGAAGCATTGAGGCTTAAACTGGAGGAATTCCATTTCTTGGTATGGCCAAAAGAGCCGCCTACACTCATAATCCCGATATCATTTTTATCCTGATCGGGTTCATTAATCGTATTCAATAAGAGAACACCGGAAAGTGCCTGTCCGTATTCTGCGGAATATCCACCGGTGGAAAAGGTGATGCCATCAAAGAGAAAAGGTGAATAGCGGCCACGTGTGGGCACATTATTGGTTGTTGGTGAGTAGGGTGTAAATACCCGGATACCATCGATGAATATCAGGGTTTCCTCGGCTGTGCCACCCCTGATAAACAATCGGCCATCCTCAGCCACTGTTGAAGTTCCCGGCAACGATTGAAGTGCTCCCACAAAATCTCCAAGAGCACTGGCCGTGGTCACTACGTCAAGGGGTTTCAAAACATTGATCTTGCTGTTATCACCAGCAGAAAATGATCCCGCAGATAAAACTACGGTCTCGAGAGTATTCATATCCTCTTTAAGTGTTACAGCCAACCCATTCAGTTCAGTTACCGATCTCAGGATCTTAACGGTTTCATAAGTGAGGAAGGAAATAAGCAGTGATTGTTCTCCGCTTGTTTCGGTATTAAATCGGAATATACCCTGTTCATCAGTTGTGCCGCCGTCGTAAGTACCTTCCAGATAAACATTTGCTCCCATTATCGGGATTCCTTTACCGTCTGATACCTTACCGGAAATTGTGGTCTGGGCCAAGCAGCCCGCTGATGACAGGAGCAGCAGTATAAAGATATATAATTCGGTTGTTCGCAATTTGATCATGATGTGATGATATACCGCAAAATTCCAACCTTAACCCGTCTGCTCAAAGAATATAAAACCGAATTGTAGATTCACCGTGATGAATTGCATATTTTTGACCGGTAAATCATATAATGACTGTAACAATAGTCAGATTTGTGATACTTATCATTGTAACTAACCACAGCGATTGAACAAGGAACTTGAACATAATTTTGTAGAGTTGCTGGAAAAGCATCAGAATATTGTCCACAAGGTCTGCCGAATATACACCAATGACCAGGACTCGCACAATGATCTGTTCCAGGAGATCACGATCCAGCTCTGGAAAGCATATCCCAAATTCAGAGGAGATGCCAAATTCAGTACCTGGATGTATCGTGTGGGTCTGAATACAGCCATCACCCTGTATCGCAAAAATAAGCGCAGGGTTTCCACTCAGGAATTCGGGGAGATTGAGTATAAGATCAAGTCGGAGGAATACGACAATACGGAAGAGCAGCAATTAAAGCTTCTCTATAATGCCGTAAAAGAGCTCAACGACATTGAAAAAGCTATTGTTTTCCTCTATCTGGAAGACAAAAGTTACAGAGAGATTAGTGAAACATTAGGTATTAGTGAGGTCAATGCTCGTGTTAAAATGAACAGGATCAAAACTAAACTTAGAACCATATTAAATCCGTAGGCTAATGGATGGATTAGAATTGTTAAAGAAGGATTGGAAAAAACAGGGTGATCGCTTGCCAAGGCTGACCTACGATGAGATTTATAAAATGATATTGAAGCGATCGTCGTCGATCGTAAAGTGGATCTTTATAATCAGCTTGCTTGAGTTTGCATTCTGGACGCTCATATCCTTCCTGATGAAGGACACCGAGGCCATGACCAGGTTCGATACTGCAGATGCCAACCATATCCTGATCCCTATGTCGATTCTGGGCTATATGATACTGGCCTATTTCTTCTATTTGTTCTTTCGCAATTATCGAACGATATCAGTAACCGATAATGCCAAAAAGCTTATGGAGAATATTCTGAGGACAAGGCGAACCGTAAAACAATATGTTGCCTTCAATCTGATATACCTCTTTATAAGCACCTTTGTAGCTCTCGGCATCCTGATGCAAAGCGACACCGAATTTTCTTCTATGCTGGAAAAAGCGGCAGCAGACGGTGAAGTGTTTAAAGTATATGCCGTGACCATTTTGGTAACGCTGTTCGCATTAGCAGTTGCCATCGGCCTTATTCTGGCATTCTATTATCTCATCTATGGTTTGTTGCTGAAACGGCTTAATCTCAACTACAGGGAACTAAAGAAACTGGACACCTGATTACCAGCGCCGTTTTTCGTGAAGTGCCTCCTTTTCTTCTAATGCTTCCTCCGATATAACCTTAAGGAACGACGGATGCTGTTCGATGGCGTATTCGATCTTCTCGACTATGGAATCGATACTCTCATGCTCATAGTCAATATCAAGAGCAGGCTTGACCTCCAAGGTTTGCAGGATGTTCTTTTTCTTTATCCTCAGACCTTTTTTATCGAATGACCGCCTGAATCCGTCGATGACGATAGGAATAACGATCGGCTTGTATTGCTTAATGATATGTGCAGTGCCCTTGCGGATAGGTTTAAAGGGTGTGGTAGTCCCCTGCGGAAAGGTAATTACCCAGCCGTCGTCAAGTGCTTTCCTGATATTCGAGATATCGCTCATCTTAACCTGTCTTTGAAC